>NZ_OZ060380.1:300000-458468 GCF_964059035.1 Buchnera aphidicola (Periphyllus testudinaceus) | reverse complement strand
AATGTTCTTAAAATATTTTTTTTAATAAACTATTGATTTAAAAAATAAAACATATATATTTATTATATAAAAAATTTTAATTTATTCAGGTTTTTAAATTTTCTATGAATTTTAAAAAAATCAAAAATTATAAGTTCTTTTTTTTTATTTTTTTTCTTTTTTTATTTTTTTTAATATCTTTATTTTTTTTAAAAAAAAATATTGTTTGTAATAAAAAAAAAATAGATTTTATTACTTATAAAAATTATATAGACTATGCTAGTAAAAAAAAATTACAAATATTTTTTAAAAAACAAAAAGGAACTTATAAATTTTTATCTTTATTAAAATATACACATAAACATTTAAAAAAAAATGATATACTATATATAGTAAAATATTTTAAAAATAATAAAGTTCTTACAAAAAATAATTTTATAAATAATATTTTATATTTTCGAATTTCTAGAATGCAATTTTTTTTAAAAAAAGATAATTTAGCCTTTGAAAACTTAAAAAAAATAAAAGATTATCCATGGATTAATTTTTCTAAATTATATAGTAAAAATATTTTTAAAAATAAATTATCTCATAAAAAATATTTTTTTTATTGGGTAAAAAATCCAATTTTTAAAAATTTTTTTTATTAAATTTTTAAAAAATCTATTTTTAAAAATTTATATAATCTTAATAATAAATTAGGTTCTATTAATGACTTTAACAATTTCTCTTATTGGTTGCCAAAATGTAGGAAAATCTACAATATTTAATAATTTAATTAAAAAAAAAAAATCTTTAGTTTTAAAAAAATATAAAGGAATTACACGTGATCGACAAAAAAGTTTTTTTTTATTAAATAATTATTATATTAATTTAATAGATACTGCAGGTTTTTTTTTAAATAAAAAAATACTTAAAGAAAAAATTTTATTTCAAATTAACTTATCTATACAAGAATCAGATATAGTATTTTTTATAATAAGTTCAATACATGGATTTAATAATTTAAATTATAAAATTAGTCAAAAAATTAGAAAATTAAATAAAAAAGTTATTGTAATAATTAATGAATTTAATAAAAAAATAGATGATTTTCTTTTAATTGAATTATATAAATTTGGATTTAAAAAAATTTATAAAATATCTGCTATTAATTTAAATGATATTAATTTTTTAAAAAAAAAATTAATTAAATTTATAAAAAAAGATTCTATATTAAAATATAATTTAGAAAATAATCAAAAAAAAATAAAAAAATTTAAAAATATTATTAAAATATCTGTAATTGGAAGACCAAATTCAGGAAAATCTACGTTAATTAATCGATTAATTAAAGATAATTCAAGATTAATTACTTCAAATATTTCTGGTACTACTCAAGATACTATTTTAGTATCTACATTTGATAATAATATAAAATATAATTTTTTTGATACACCAGGAATTAGAAAAAAATCTAAAATAAAAAATTTTATTGAAAAAGAATTTATTAAAAAAACATTAAAAACTTTAAAAAAAGTAGATATAACATTATTAGTGATAGACGCTACTGAAAAAATTATTTCTAATCAAGATTTAATTTTATCAAATCTAATTTTTAAAAATGGATGCTCTATGATTGTTTTAGTTAATAAATGGGATTTATTAAATAAATCAGAAAAAATTATTTTTAAAAAAACTTTTTATTTTCGTTTTCGATTTATAAAAAATATACAATGTAATTTTTTGTCTTTTCTTTTTAAAAAAAAAATAAGAATAATGCTTTTAAAATTAATTAAAAAAATGTATTTATTAACTACAAAAAAATTTAATAGTTCATTTTTAACAAAAGTTTTAAAAGAAGCTGTAAATAAACAAAAACCTTCTATTTGTTCATATAATAAAAATAGAGCTAAATTAAAATATGCGCATTCTGGTGGAATAAATCCACCAATTATTGTTATACATGGAAATAAATTAAATGATTTATCTATTTCATATAAAAAATATTTAAATAATTTTTTTCAATCTAAATTAAATATTTTTGGAATTCCTCTTTTACTACAATTTAAAAATAGTAAAAATCCTTTTATATTAAATAAATAATTAATATTTTTTATATTTTTTTAAAAAAAATTATATATAATTTGTATTATATAAAGGTATTTCTACTTCAATGTCACAATTTCCTAATTTAGCTTGACATGACAATCTACTAGTTTCAGTTAATCCCCATGCTTTATCTAAAACATCTTCTTCTTTTTCTTTTATATTAGATAATGTAGAAAATCCATTTTTTATAATACAATGACATGTACTACAAGAACATGATTTTTCACATGCATGCTCAATATTTATTTTATTTCTTAAAGCAACATCCAAAATTGATTCTCCTTTTTTTCCAAAAAAAGATCCTCCTTTGGGTAATAATTTTTTATGAGGTAAAAATTTAATTTTTGGCATATTAAGAATACTCTTTTATTTTTAAATATTTAATAATATTTTTATATTTTAAAAAATTTTTTTTAAAAAATTAAAATATTTTCTTGATATTTTTTTGAATTTTTTTCAAAAATAAGAGTTTTTGAAAAATTAAAAATGATTTATTCCAAGATTTTTTATTTAATTTTATTTCAATTTTTTTTTGATATTTTATTAATTTTTTTTTAATTTTTTTATAAAATTTATTTATTTTTTTATAGTTATTTTTTTGTATTTTAATTTTTTCTAAAGTTTCATAATATTTATATTGTTTTTTTAAAAAAGATGTTTTTAAGTTATTTTTTTCTTTATTTAATTTAAAAGTATATCCATGTAATTTTAAAATATATTTTATTCTTTTTATTGGATTTTTTAATATTTTATAACCATTATTAATATAAATTGATTTTTTTAAAGCTTTTTTTTTTTTTTTTAATGAGCAATTTATATAAAAATCAGGATGATATTTTTTTTGTAGAGAATAGTATTTTTTTTTTATTTTTTTTTTTTTAATATTAAATTGTAATGGTAAATTAAAATAATCAAAATAATTCATTTATTTCTCATATGTTATATTGAAAATTATAATAAAAATAAATTAAAAAAAGTAAAATTATTTTTTTTTATTTTATATTATTTTTTTTTTTATAATCTTTAATTGCTTCTTTAATGGCACTTTCTGCTAAAATTGAACAATGTATTTTAACTGGAGGAAGATTAAGTTTTTTAGCAATATTTTTATTTTTTATTTTACTTGCAGAATGAATAGATTTACCTTTAATCCATTCAGTTATTAAAGAACTTGATGCAATAGCAGATCCACATCCATAAGTTTTAAAACAAACATCTTTTATTACTCCTTTTTTATTTACTTTAATTTGTAGTTTCATAACATCTCCACATGCTGGAGCACCTACTAATCCATTTCCGATATTTTTGTTATTTTTATCTGAAAATGATCCAACATTTCTTGGATTTTCATAATGATCAATAACTTCTTTACTATATGACATATATTTCTCTTTTTTTTTAAATTTGTTAAAAAATTAATTTTATGTTTTCCAGATTACTTTACTTAAATCAATGCCATCTTTAAACATTTCCCATAAAGGTGATAAATTACGTAATTTTTTTACAGATTTTTTTATTAAATTTATTGTAAATAAAATTTCTTTTTTTGTAGTAAATCTTCCTATAGAAAATCTAATTGAACTATGTGCTAATTCATCTTTTAATCCTAAAGCTTTTAAAACATAAGATGGTTCTAAACTAGCTGAAGTACATGCAGAACCTGATGAAATACCTATTTCTTTTAACGACATAATTAAAGATTCTCCTTCAATATAATTAAAGCTTACATTGAGTATATGGGGAACGCAAATATTTAAATTAAGATTACTATTTAAATTTATTTCTTTAATTGAAGATAATCCATTCCATAAAATATCCCTTAATTTTTTAATTTTTTTAAAATCTTTTTTCATATTTTTTCGAATTAATTTACAAGCTTCGCTCATTCCTACAATTTGATGAATTGGAAGAGTTCCAGATCTTATTCCTCTTTCGTGTCCACCTCCATGAATTTGAGAGCTTAATCGAATTCTTGGATTTCTTTTAATATATAAAACCCCTATTCCTTTTGGTCCATAAATTTTATGTGCAGAAAAAGATAATAAATTTAATTTAATTTTTTTAACATCAATTAATATTTTTCCTATACTTTGAGTTGCATCTGTATGAAAAAAAATGTTATTTTTAAAACATATTTTAGCTATTTTTTTAATATTTTGAATAATTCCTATTTCATTATTAACGTGCATAATAGAAACTAAAATAGTTTTTTTTGTAATTTTTTTTTTTAATTCTGAAAGACTTATTAATCCATTTTTTTTTGGAGTTAGATATGTAACTTTAAATTTTTTATTTTCTAAATATCTACAAGAATCTAAAATTGATTTATGTTCTGTTTTACTTGTTATAATATGATTTCCTTTATTTTTATAAAATTCTGCAATTCCTTTTATTGCTAAATTATTAGATTCTGTTGCTCCAGAAGTAAAAATAATTTCTCTTGGATCAGCATTAATAATTTTTGCTATTTCAAATCTTGAAATATTAACTGTTTCTTCTGCTAACCATCCAAATTTATGTGATCGAGATGCAGAATTACCAAATATTCCATTTATAGTTAAATAATTCATCATTTTTTTAGCAACTATATTATCTACTGGAGTTGTAGATGCATAATCTAAATAAATTGGAAGTTTCATTTTTTTTTTTGCTCTTTATAAAAATTTATTAAATTTTTTTTTTTGATATTTATTAAATTTAAAAAAATATTTTTAAAAAATATTGATATATAAACATTTTACTATTAAAATAACAAATATAATATATTAAATTTTATTATATTATTGATTTTTTAAAAAAATATCTTTATAATTTTTTTAAGAAAATAATTTATAAATATAATTAATTTTTTAATAAATATTTAATTTTATATATTAAATTATAAAAAAGGGTGTAGTTCAATTGGTAGAGCATCGGTCTCCAAAACCGGTTGTTGGGGGTTCAAGTCCCTCCACCCTTGTATTATATATATCATATTTATTTTTTTTATATTATATTATTTTAAATTTATAGGATAAATATTATGCCAGAATATCGTTCTAGAAAAACAACTCATGGAAGAAATATGGCTGGAGCCAGATCTTTATGGAGAGCTACTGGAATGACAGATAAAGATTTTGGAAAACCAATTATAGCTGTTGTAAATTCTTTTACAGAGTTTGTTCCTGGACATATTCATTTAAAAGAAGTTGGAGAATTAATATCAAAAAAAATATATAAAGAAGGAGGAGTTCCAAAAGAATTTAATACAATTGCTATTGATGATGGAATTGCAATGGGTCATTCTGGAATGTTATATTCTCTTCCATCTCGTGAATTAATTGCAGATTCAGTAGAATATATGATTAATGCGCATTGTGTAGATTCAATGATATGTGTTTCAAATTGTGATAAAATTACTCCAGGAATGTTAATGTGCGCTTTAAGATTAAATATTCCAACTATTTTTATTTCTGGAGGGCCAATGGAATCTGGTAAAAATTTAGATGTTAAAAATAAATTTTTAAATCATTCTAAATTAGATTTAGTAGATGCTATAATGAGTAGTGAAAATCCAAATTTTTCTGATTTAGATGTAGATAAAATAGAAAAATCAGCATGTCCAACATGTGGTTCTTGTTCAGGAATGTTTACAGCTAATTCTATGAATTGTTTAATTGAAGCTTTAGGTTTATCTATTCCAGGAAATGGAACTTTATTAGCAACACATTTAGATAGAAAAAAATTATTTTTAAAAGCATCAAAATTAATTGTAAAAATTACAAAAAGATTTTATAATTTAAATGATTATTCGCTTCTTCCTCGTAATATTGCTAATAAAGAAGCATTTAAAAATGCAATTTCTTTAGATATAGCAATGGGTGGTTCAACAAATACTGTTTTACATTTATTAGCTGCTGCTCATGAAGGAAAAATTAATTTTAATTTAAAAGATATAGATTTTTTATCAAAAAAAATACCTCATTTATGTAAAGTATCTCCAAGTACTTCAAAATATCATATGGAAGATGTTCATAGAGCTGGTGGAATTATATCTATTTTATCAGAATTAAATAAAGGTAAATTAATTAATTCTAATATAAAAAATGTTCTTGGATTAACATTAAAAGAAACATTTAAAAAATTTGATATTTCTATTTCACATAATTCTAAAATAAAAAAAATGTTTTTAGCTGGTCCTATGGGTAAAAAAACTAAAAAAGCATATTCTCAATCTTTTAGATGGGATTCACTTGATTTAAATAGAAAAAGTGGTTGTATACGATCAATAAAAAATGCATATAGTAAAGATGGAGGATTAGCGATTTTATATGGAAATTTAGCAGTAGATGGATGTATTGTTAAAACTGCTAGTGTAGATAAAAAAATACAAGTTTTTAGAGGACCTGCAAAAGTTTATGAATCTCAAGAAGATGCATCATATGCAATATTAAATAAAAAAATTAAAAAAGGAGATGTAATTGTTATTCGTTATGAAGGTCCAAAAGGTGGTCCTGGAATGCAAGAAATGTTATATCCTACTACATATTTAAAATCTATTAATTTAGATAAATCATGTGCATTAATAACTGATGGAAGATTTTCTGGAGGAACATCTGGATTATCAATAGGACATATATCTCCAGAAGCTGCAAATAAAGGATTAATATCTTTAGTAAAAAATGGAGACTTAATTGATATAAATATTCCTAATAGAACTTTAAAATTACTTGTTTCTAAAAAAAAAATAATAAAAAGAATGAAATTAGAATTATCTAAAAAACAACCATTTTTTCCAAAAAACAGAAAACGAATTATATCATCTGCTTTAAAATTTTATTCATTTTTTGCTACTAGTGCAGATAAAGGAGCTGTAAGAGATAAAAATAAATTAAAAAATTTTTAATTACTTTTAAAAAGTATACTTTTTTTATCAATCAATAGGAAAATTTTAAATATGCTAAATTATTTTAATAAGTTAAATTTTCGTCAAAAAATTAAAGAATTAAAAAACTGTAAATTGATAAAAAAAGAACATTTTTTAAATGGATTAAAAATTTTAAAAAATAAAAAAATTGTTATTGTAGGATGCGGATCACAAGGTTTGAATCAAGGTTTAAATATGCGAGATTCAGGATTAAATGTATCTTATGCTCTTAGAAAAAAAAGTATAGATCAAAAAAATGAATCTTGGTTAAGAGCTAAGAATAATAAATTTTTTGTAGATACATATGAATCTCTTATACCTACTGCTGATTTAGTAATTAATTTAACTCCAGACAAACAACATAGTTCTGTAGTTAAAAAGTTACAATTACTAATGAAAAAAAATTCTGTATTAGGTTATTCGCATGGTTTCAATATAATTGAAATGGGAACTGTAATTAGAGATGACATTACTGTTATAATGGTTGCTCCAAAATGCCCAGGAACAGAAGTTCGAGAAGAATTTAAAAGAGGATTTGGAGTTCCAGCTTTAATTTCAGTTCATAAAAAAAACAATATCTTAAATCAAGGTCTAGATTATGCCAAAGCGTGGGCATTTTCTATTGGATCTCATAAAGCTGGAATATTATATTCTTCATTTTCAGCAGAAGTGAAATCTGACCTCATGGGAGAACAAACAATATTATGTGGATTATTACAGGCTGGTTCCATAACGTGCTATAAGTATCTTGTAAAAGAAGGTCATGATTCAAGATATTCTGGGAAATTGATACAAAACGGTTGGGAAGTAATGACAGAAGCTTTAAAACATGGAGGTGTAACTCTAATGATGAATAGATTATCTAATCCTTCAAAAATTAGAGCATTCAAATTGTCCCAACGTTTAAAAAAAGTTTTTTCTCCTTTATTTCGAAAACATATGGATGATATTCTTTCAGGAAAATTTTCATCAAAAATGATGGAAGATTGGAATAATAAAGATAAAAAATTAATTTCCTGGAGAAATAAAACTAAAAAATCTATGTTTGAAAATTCTTCTTCTTACAAAGAACATATTGAAGAAGAAGAATATTTCGGACATGGATTATTTATGGTTGCTTTGTTAAAAGCAGGAATAGAATTATCATTTGAAATAATGGTTGAATCTGGAATTTGTAAAGAATCAGCATATTATGAATCTTTACACGAGCTTCCTTTAATTGCAAATACCATTGCTCGTAAAAAATTATTTGAAATGAATGTTGTTATATCTGATACTGCAGAATATGGAAATTATTTATTTTCTAATAAAGCTGTCCCTTTATTAAAAAAATTTATGATTAATTTAAAATATGGAGATTTAGGTAATCTTTTAGTTTCAAATGATATAGATAATTTAATTTTAAAAAAAATTAATGAAAAAATTTCTAGTCATCCTATTGAAAAAATTGGAAAAACTTTAAGAAAATATATGACAGATATGAAAAAAATAAAATTTAATTTATAAAATTATTATTTTAAAAATTTTATTTTATTGTTAGTAATTTTAAATTTTAATTTAATTTATAGTTCTATATTTTTTTCTTATATTATGATTTTTTAAAAATATTTTTTTAAAAAAAAGTTTTTAATTTTTTTTTAAAATTTATTTATATAATATAAGAAAAAAATTAATTTTAGTATAATTTTTTAATATTTTAATAATTTTATATATACTTATTTTAATTGTATGATAAAATTTTTTAGTTATAAAAAAAATTAAATAATTTATATAATTTTTTTAGTAAAATTTTTTTTTAAATAAAAATATAATAGAGATTAATTACATGAAAAAAAATTTTAAAAATTTAACAGATGAAAATTTTAAAAAATATATATTAAATTCTAAAAAAAATTATATTTTAGTGGATTTTTGGGCGTCTTGGTGCGCTCCTTGTCAAGCTTTATCTTTAGTTTTAGAAGATATTTATAATGAATATAAAAAAAAATTAAAAATAGTTAAAGTAGATATTGAAAAAAATTCAAAAACTGTATTAAAATATTCTATTCAAAGCATACCTACTTTAATATTATTTAAAAACAATAAAATTTTAGATAAAAATGTAGGATCATCTACTAAAGAAAAATTAAAATTGTTTTTAAATCAACATATTAAATAATTTTTAATGATTATTTTTTAAAAATTATTATTTAAACAATTTTTTTTTAAATATAAAAATTTCTTTAATTTTTTTATTAAGAATCTATTATTATGAATCTTACTGCATTAAAAAATACATTAGTTTCAAAATTAATTATACTTGGCGAAAATATGGGATTAGAAAATCTTGCTCGTATGAGAAAACAGGGCATTATTTTTTCTATTCTAAAACAGCATTCAAGAATTGGGGAAAATATTTTTGGAGATGGAGTTTTAGAGATTTTGCAAGATGGATTTGGATTTTTAAGATCTTCTGATAGTTCTTATTTAGCAGGTCCAGATGATATATATGTTTCGCCAAGTCAAATACGTCGTTTTAATTTAAGAACAGGGGATACAATTTCAGGAAAAATAAGACCTCCAAAAGAAGGAGAAAGATATTTTGCTTTATTAAAAGTTAATAAAGTAAATTATGATAGACCTGAACATTCAAGAAGTAAAATTTTATTTGAAAATTTAACTCCTTTTCATGCAAATTCTCGTTTACGTATGGAAAGAGGAAATGGATCTACAGAAGATTTAACAACTCGAGTTTTAGATTTAGCATCTCCAATAGGAAAAGGTCAAAGAGGATTAATTGTAGCACCTCCAAAAGCAGGAAAAACTATTCTTTTGCAAAATATTGCTCAAAGTATTGCTTATAATCATCCGTATTGTTTATTAATGGTTTTATTAATTGATGAACGTCCAGAAGAAGTAACAGAAATGCAAAAATTAGTTAAAGGAGAAGTTGTTGCATCTACATTTGATGAACCTGCTTCGCGTCATGTTCAAGTAGCTGAAATGGTTGTTGAAAAAGCAAAAAGATTAGTTGAACATAAAAAAGATGTAATTATTTTATTAGATTCGATTACTAGATTAGCTCGTGCATATAATACTGTTGTTCCATCGTCTGGAAAAGTTTTAACAGGTGGTGTAGATGCAAATGCATTACATAGACCAAAACGTTTTTTTGGAGCTGCTAGAAATGTTAAAGAAGGAGGTAGTTTAACAATAATAGCTACTGCATTAATTGATACTGGTTCTAAAATGGATGAAGTAATTTATGAAGAATTTAAAGGAACTGGAAATATGGAATTATTATTATCCAGAAAAATTGCAGAAAAAAGAGTTTTTCCAGCAATTGATTATAATCGATCAGGTACTAGAAAAGAAGAATTATTAACATCTATAGATGAATTGCAAAAAATGTGGATTTTAAGAAAAATTATACATCCAATGTCAGAAATTGATGCTATGGAATTTTTAATTAATAAATTATCTATGACTAAAACAAATGATGAATTTTTTGACATGATGAAGCGTTCATAAAATTTTTATAAAAATATATTTTTTTAAAATAATTTTTTTATTTAAAGCATAAATATTAAATAATTTAAAGTATAATATTTTAAAATATTTTTTTATTAATTTTTTAAATTTTTATAGAATATATTTACATTAATTTATTATTTTTTTTTTTATAAAAAATATTTTTTTATAATTTTTTATTATATTTTTTTTTAAATATTCAATAAATTACATAAAAAGCGTCTGTAGCTCAGTAGGATAGAGCGCTATTTTCCGAAAGTAGAGGTCTCAGGTTCAATTCCTGTCAGGCGCATTAAAATAATATAAATAAATTTTTTATTGATAAATTTTTAAA
Source organism: Buchnera aphidicola (Periphyllus testudinaceus) (assembly GCF_964059035.1). Taxonomy (NCBI): domain Bacteria; kingdom Pseudomonadati; phylum Pseudomonadota; class Gammaproteobacteria; order Enterobacterales; family Erwiniaceae; genus Buchnera; species Buchnera aphidicola. The sequence continues at coordinate 447,648 of NZ_OZ060380.1, read as the reverse complement.
TTTATAATATATTTAAATAAAATTAAATATAAAAAATTATTTGGTGGTTATAGCTCAGTTGGTAGAGTCCTGGATTGTGATTCCAGTTGTCATGGGTTCGAGCCCCATTAACCACCCCATAAATTTTTTATATTTTTTTAATAAAAGAATTTTAATATTTTAATATAAATTAATATCGGCGAATAGCGCAGCTTGGTAGCGCAACTGGTTTGGGACCAGTAGGTCAGAGGTTCAAATCCTCTTTCGCCGAATATATTTTTTATAAATATTACAGTTTAATTTTATTAAAATTTTTTAATATATTTGTTCCAGTTTTTTTTTTAAAGAAGTTTTTTAAAAAAGAAAAAATTTCACATTTGTTTCTTTTACAAAACCATTTATTTTTATAGTATTGAAAATGATATCCTTTATATTTTGTAGCTATCCATATTTGTTTTAAAAATTCCTGTCTACTAATAATAATTTCATTTTTTAAGTTAATTTGAATTTTCATTATATTATTATAAGATTCATAATCAATATCTATATTTCCTGAATAATTATCTAAAGATTTTTCTAATTTATAAATTATTTTGTTAACTATTTTATTAAATTTAAATACATTTTTATGTTTATTCATATTTCTTTTATTTAATTTAGTTAAAAGATAAATTTTTTATGAGTAAATATTTAATTTTTTGAAAAAATTTTAAATATATTAAAAATTTTTTTTAATAAAATAAAATAAATTTTATTCTTTAAAATAGTGTATTAGAAATATTATTTAATACAAGAGATATATTTGTATAATATGAAAAAAAAAAATAAATTAAGATTTTCTAAAATGCATGGATTAAAAAACGATTTCATGGTAATTGAAACGTTAACTCAAAATTTTTTTTTAACTAAAAAAATTATTCAAAATTTTTCTAATAGATATACAGGAGTAGGTTTTGATCAATTATTAGTAGTAGAAAATTCAATAATAAAAAATACTGATTTTAATTATCGTATTTTTAATTCTAATGGAGATGAAGTTGAACAATGTGGTAATGGAGCAAGATGTTTTGCTAAATTTGTATATGATAAAAAATTTATAAAAAAAAAAAAAATTGTTGTAAGTACGAAAAATAGAATTTTAATTTTAAAAATTAAAAAAAATAATAAAATATCTGTAAATATGGGAAAACCTGAATTTAGGCCGAGTAAAATTCCTTTTTTATGTAATAAAATAAAAAAAATTTACAGTATAGATATTAATTTAAAAAAAATATTTTTTGGAGTTGTTTCTATAGGAAATCCTCATTGTGTAATTCTTGTTCAAGATATTTCTAAAGCGCCTGTTTTAAATATAGGTTCTTTTTTAGAAAGTTATTATTTATTTCCAAAAAAAGTAAATGTAGGTTTTATGCAAATAATAAATAAAAATGAAATATTTCTTCGAGTTTTTGAAAGAGGAGTAGGAGAAACGCAAGCATGTGGAAGTGGAGCATGCGCAGCAGTTGCAATTGGAATACAACAAAATAAATTATCAAATTTGGTAACAGTAAATTTAAAAGGAGGAAAACTCATAATTAAATTTAATTCCAAAAAAAATTGTATGTATATAATTGGTACTGCGAAAAATATATATGATGGATATATTTGGTATTAATTTTTTAAGAAAAAAATATGTTCTATTTTTTTTTTTTTTTTTTTCTTAAAAATAAGATTAATATATATTTTAATTAATAACTAAAGGTATATATCATGCTTATAAAAAAAAAAATAAAAAATAAAAAAGTAAAAAATATATCTACAAACAATTATATACAAAATCGTACAAAAGATTTCTATAAAGTTGTTATTTCTTTATTTTTAGTTGGATTTTCTACTTTTTCAATTTTATATTCTATACAACCAATTTTACCAATTTTTTCAAAGAAATTTTGTTTAACTCCTTCTCAAAGTAGTTTAGCTTTGTCTGTTTCTACTATTTCAATGGCTTTTGGGATTTTGTTTATAAGTCCAATTTCTAATTTTTTTGGTCGTAAAAAAATTATCTTATTGTCGTTATTTTTAGCATCAATTTTAACTATTATTTGTTCTTTTTGTCGTACTTGGCCTGAAATAATTATTATACGAGCTTTAATTGGTTTATCGTTAAGTGGAGTAACTTCTATAGTAATTATTTATTTAAGTGAAGAAATGGATTCTGAAATTTTACCTTTTTGTATTGGATTGTATATTAGTGGAAATACAATTGGAGGTTTTTCTGGAAGAGTTTTTAGTAATATTATTGCTCGTGTATTATCATGGAATTTAGTTTTTTTAGTAATTGGATGTATGTCTTTGTTTTTTTCATTTTTATCTTTAATTAATTTACCCAATTCTAAAAATTTTAAAAGAACTTCAGTAAATTTTAAAATTTTAATAAAAAATTTTATTTTACCTTTTAAAATTAAAACGTGTAAAACTTTATTTTTATCTGGATTTTTTTTTATGGGTAGTTTTGTATCATTATTTAATTATATTAGTTATAGATTAATTATGAAGCCTTTTTTTTTAAATCAGATATTAATTTCTTTTTTATCAGTTATATATTTAGTAGGAGTATATAGTTCTCCTAAAGCTAGTTTTTTATCATCAATATATGGAAGAAAAGCAGTAATACAATATTCTTTATATGTTATGATTTTTGGTGTTTTTTTAACATATTTTAATAATTTGTTTTTGATTATATTAGGTTTATTTCTTTTTGCAATAGGGTTTTTTATTGCTCATTCAACAATGAGTAGTTGGATTAGTTTTTTAACTAAAAAATATAAGTTAGAAATTTCTTCGTTATATTTTTTTTTTTATTATTTAGGTTCTAGTTTATTTGGAAGTTTTACAGGAATATTTTGGTTTTATTGGGGATGGAATGGAATTTTTTATATTTTAACTTTTTTTCTTGTTTTGAGTTCATTTTTTATAAAAAATTTATCGGAAGAAACTAAAAAATAAAGTATATAAATATAAGTAAATTTTTTTAAAAATTTATGTATTATATATATCAAATCTATAATTTTTTCCATATAAAATGTAATTAGGTTTTTTTTTTTTTAAAAAAGATTGATTTAAATATCTTTTAACAACAACTTTTTTTTTTGCTAGTTTTATTGCTGGTTTTAATAATTTTTCTTCATTATTTGTGTTTTTTAACAATTTTTTTAATAAAAACATATCTTTTTTTGGTTTAGATTTTTTTTTATTAAACATGGGATCGATATAAATAATATCAGGAATAATTTTTCTTTTTTTGAAAAAAATTAAGCTATCTGAATGAAATAATATCATTCTTTTTTTTATCCATTTTCCAATTTTTTGGTCTGTATAAGCTCTTTTAAGTCCATTAGATAGTAATTTATAAATAATTAAATTTTTTTCTATCATGAATACTTTAAATCCAAAAGATGCTAAAACAAAAGAATCTTTACCAAAACCTGCAGTACTATCTAGAATAGTGATATTTTTTTTTGATTTTGTTCGCATAGCTTTTATAATAAGTTCTTTTTGTTTGTTATATTTTCTTCTAAAGTTATATGTTCCTGATAAAAAATCAATAAAAATTGATTCCATAGTTTTGTTTTTTATTAAGTTTATTCTATATAATTTTAGTACATTTTTTTTTTTTAATAAAATTATTTTGTATTTGTTTTTAATAAAAATCATATTTTTGCAAGTTTTTTATTTAAATTTTTAATTAATAATTGTTTTTTTTAAAAAAATATCATTATGATATAATAAAGTCAATAAAAAAAATTTATGAATTATTTTTAAATTTTTTTATAAAAGTAAAGAATTTGTTTTATTAAAATTTACATAAAATAAATAATATAAATTATTATTTTATAAATAAAAAATACAAAGGAAATTAATATGATGTCTATTTTGGATTTTAAAAAAAAAAATTATATGAATTTACATAATAATTTAAAATTTTGTTCTATAAAAAATAATGAAAGCATAAAAAAAAATATTTTATTAGAAAAAAATACATTTATGAATATGAATCAATTAAACAGTTTATTTTTTAAACATCTTAAAAAAAAAATGGAAAGTAGTTCTTTGAGGAGCACTGTTAATGTTATTACAAATGATAAAAATTATAAAAAAGTTCATAAAAACAACGTTTTAGAAAATTCTTCTTGTATGAATAAAAATTTTAAAAAAATAAATAAAGAATCAACAAATAAAAATTTTATAAATAATTTTTTATTATCAAAGAATTCATCTAATAATGATGTATCTAATAATATAAGTTCGATTGATTCAGAAAATAAAGACGAACATTCTAATGATTATTATTTAAAAAGTATTAAAAATAGTTTATCAGAAATGTCAGAAATTACAGATCAAGAATCAGATAGTGATGGTTTAGATATAGATTCTAAACATATTACATGGAAAGTTTTAATAAAAGTAATTCATTCAAAAGAAAATATTGATTTATTATCTGGTTTTCAAGATTCTTTTAATGATTTAAAAAAAACTTCTAATTTAAGTGAAGATTTTGATATTGAAGATCCTACATCTTCTTTTCAATTTAATTCATCTCCTGTTTATAAAAATTCTAAAGAAGAAATTTTAAAAAATCTTGAAAAATTTTTTCCAAATTTAGAAGATCGTCAATTAATTTCAAATTATGCAAATAGTGATATTTTAATTGAAGCTCGTAGAGCTTTTTTAAGAAGAACATCAAATATTATGAATTTTTCTCCAATTCATTCGCATATAAATTATTTAATAGATAAATTGCCAGATGGAAATATTCAATTAATTGTAATTTATTTATCTGATTTAGCTCAAATAAAGTATGATTCAAGTGAGTTTTATAATACTTTTGGTCTTCGCGCAAAATGTATTTTATATAAAGATAAAATACCTGATGTAAAATACGCATATTTTGTTAAATAAATTTTTAATTAAATTTAGTAAATTTTATTTTTTAAATAAAATTTATATATTTTTTTAACAGTTTTAAACAGAGTACATATGAAAAAATATTTTTTGTACTCTGTTTATTTATTTTTTTAATACATATATTTTTATGTAAAATTACCAGTAATTTTCTCTTGTAATATTTCCAGGTTTTTTTCTAAGATTTTTTGTCATTTTTTTTTCATTAATTAAAATATTAAACATTTCTTTTACCATAAAAGGATTTCCACATAACATGACATTAGAATTTTTATTTGTCATGTTTATTCCTATAAATTTTTCAAGTGTTTTATTTAGAAATAGTTTTGTAATTCTACCATACAAAAATTTATTTTTTTTTTCACGACTAATTGTAATAGCGACAATTAATTTTTTTTTATATTTTTTTTCTAATTTCTTTATTAAATTTAAATATTTTAAGTCAGAAAAATAACGAACAGAATGAATTAAAATAATTTTTTTAAATTTTTTTGTTTCGTTATTTTCTTGTAAAATTGATAAAAATGGTCCAATAGCAGTTCCTGTTGAAATCATCCATAAATTTTTAGATGGTTGAATTTCTTTAAGAGTAAAAAAACCAAAAGAATTTTTTGAAATAAAAATTTCTTCATTTTTTTTTAAAAGCATTATTTCTTTGCTCATTTCTCCTTTTTTTACAAGAGTAATAAAAAACTTTATTATTTTTTTTTTTGGAGGATTTACAAATGAATAAGCTCTTTGTATTTTTTTATTTTTACTAGAATTTTTAATTAATATTTTAGAAAATTGTCCAGCAATAAATTTGTTTATAGGTGCTTTTAGTGAAATTTTTAATAAATTATTTTTCCAGTATACAATTTTTTTAATTTTAGCTTTTACCCATATAGTCATATATATCCTATTAAAAAAATTTGATCAGTATTAATATTTTTTTAATTTAATTTAAATAAATTATTAAATTTATATTTTTTTTTTAAAATATTATATGATAATATTTTTTTTAAATAATTTATTAATTGTAAATAATTATTTTAAAATATTAATATATAATTTCATTTATATATTAATATTTAATATTGAATGTATAATTTTTATAATATTTTTTAATTTTTTTCAAAATTATAATATAAATTTATTAAGATCTTCTTTTGAAATTAATTCATTTAAGTGTTTTTTTACATAATTAGAATCAATATCAATTTTTTTTCCAATATTTTTATCAGAATTAAAAGAAATGTCTTCCATTAATTTTTCTAATACAGTATATAATCTTCTTGCTCCAATATTTTCTATACTTTCGTTTATTTTCCAAGAAGTTTCTGCAATTTTTTTAATTCCATCTTTTGTAAAATTAATTTGTATATTTTCTGTACTTAATAATGCTTTATATTGCATAGTTATTGAAGTTTTAGGTTCAGTTAGTATTTTTTCAAAATCATTTATTGTTAAAGCTTTTAATTCCACTCTAATTGGAAGTCTACCTTGAAGTTCTGGAATTAAATCTGAAGGAGATGATATTTGAAAAGCTCCAGATGTTATAAATAAAATATGATCTGTTTTAACTGCTCCATGTTTTGTAGATACTGTACATCCTTCTATTAATGGTAATAAATCTCTTTGTACGCCTTCTCTTGAAACATCAGGTCCAGATGTGTTGTTTCCTTTACATATTTTATCTATTTCATCAATAAATACTATTCCGTTTTGTTCAACTGAATTTATAGCTTCTTTTTTTAGTCTTTCAGGATTAATTAATTTAGATGCTTCTTCATCTATTAAAAGTTTCATTGCATCTTTTATTTTTAATTTTCTTATGTTTTTTTTTGGTCCACTTAAATTTTGAAATAATGATTGTAATTGATTAGTTAATTCTTCCATTCCTGGAGGAGCCATAATTTCTATTCCCATTGTGGAACCTAAAACGTTAATTTCTATTTCTTTATTATCTAATTTTCCTTCTTTTAATTTTTTACGAAAGCTTTGTATAGTTTTTAGTGGTCTTTCGTTTTTTTTATCTTTTTTTAAATGTTTTACTGCTCCTGGAACTAGTACATCTAAAATTCTTTCTTCTGCTAATTTTTTTACTTTTTTTCTATTTTTTTTTATAGTTTTTATTCGAATCATTTTTACTGATATGTCTGTTAGTTCTCTTATAATTGAATCTACTTCTTTTCCAACATATCCAACTTCAGTAAATTTTGTGGCTTCAACTTTTATAAATGGAGCATTAGATAATTTTGCTAATCTTTTAGCAATTTCAGTCTTTCCAATACCAGTGGGTCCTATCATAAGAATGTTTTTTGGAGTAATTTCATTTTTTAAGTTATTTTTTAACTGCATTCTTCTCCATCTATTTCTTAATGCTATAGCTACTGCTTTTTTTGCTTCTAATTGACCAATAATAAATTTATTTAATTCTTTAACTATTTTTTTAGGCGTCATGGAAGCCATTTTTTTTCCTTAATTTTTTATTGATAGTTCTTTTATAGTAAAAGAATTATTTGTATATATACAAATGTTTGCTGCAATCGTTAATGATTTTTTAACAATATTTAAAGCATTTAAATTTGTATTATTCAATAAAGCGTATGCAGCTGCTTGAGCATAACACCCACCTGATCCTATGGCTATTATATTATTTTCCGGTTGAATAACGTCTCCATTACCTGTTATTATTAAAGAATTTTTTTTATCTGCAACAGCTAATAAAGCTTCTAATTTTCTAAGTATTCGATCGTTTCTCCAATCTTTAGCTAATTCAATAGCAGCTCTTTTTAATTGACCTTGATATATTGAAAGTTTTTTTTCAAATAATTCGAATAAAGTGAATGCATCAGCTGTGCTTCCAGCAAATCCAGCAATGACTTTTTTATTATAAAGTGTTCGTACTTTTTTTACATTGCTTTTCATTATAGTATGTCCTAAAGTAGCTTGTCCATCTCCACCGATTACTACTTTATTTTTTGTTCTTATACTTAATATAGTTGTCATTTTTATATCTTTTTAGTTTATATTAATAAATTTTTAAAAATTTTTTAATAATTATAATTTTTAAAAAATAAAATTATTTAAAATTTTTGTTATTAATGTTTATGAGAATAAGTATTGAAATTTTTAAAATAACTAAAATTTTTTTATTTTTAATTTTTTTTTAAAAATAAATATTTATTTTTTTTATTTAATATATTATTATTAATTATATTTATTAAATAATAAGAGTTGTTATGAAAAAAAACATTCATCCTAAATATTTTTCTAATTCAGCAATTTGTTCTTGTGGAAATAAAATTAGTTTTTTTAGTACGTTATCTAAAAACATTAATTTAGATGTATGTTCAAATTGTCATCCGTTTTATACAGGTAAACAAAGAATAGTAGATACTGGAGGGCGAGTTGAATTGTTTAATAAAAGATTTAATATTTCTTAAAATTTATAAAAATATTATATAAAAAAGTTTTTTTAATAAAATTTTTTATTTTATTTTATTTTTTATAATTAATTTAATTTTAAATATATTAAATTATTTTTTTTAAAAAATTTTTTTATTTTTATATAATGTTATAAATATAAAATTTATTTAGAAATAAAATTAATATTTTTTTGAATATTTTAAAAAATTTTATAAAAATTAATTTTTTTTTTTATTATTTTTATAAGATGTTTTTAAATTAAATTTGTATATTTCATAAAAAAATTTTAAAAAAATAAAAGTAATATTTTTTTAAAAAAATAAAAAACATATAATTTTTATATAAAAATTTTATTTAAAATTTTTAATATATTTTTTTATTTTTTAAAAAAAAATATTATTAATATTTTATTTAAATATTTTTTAATTTTTATAAATATAAGTGATTTGTTAATTAATATTTTATGTGAAAAAGATGTATTTTTAAACAAATTGCATTATGTTAATTAGCGGGAAACGAGTCTCGAACTCGTGACCTTAACCTTGGCAAGGTTATGCTCTACCAACTAAGCTATTCCCGCATTTTTAATAAATTTTTATTTAATAATTTTTATTATTTATTAATAATATTATACGACATAGATGATATTTTCAAGTTTTCTTTAAAAATATTTTTTTTTTTTTTTTAAATTAAAAAAATTTTTTTTATAAAATAAAAGTTCTTTAATGGATTGTTTAATATCATATAATGCAGAATGTTTGTTTTTTTTTTGTGTTGTGGGTAAATAATTAGATTTCCATCTATAATATAATTCTTTAATGGTGCTAATATCTAAATTTCTATAATGTAAATGCTTTTCTATTTTTGGCATGTATTTTTTTAAAAATTCTCGATCTTTCCAAACTGTATTTCCACATATAGGTGATTTTTTTGGAATTGTCCATTTTTTTAAAAATTTTAGGATTTTTTTTTCAGCAGAAAATTCAGTATATTTACTTTCTCTAACTTTTTTTATTAATCCGCTATGAAAATGTGTTTTTTTATTCCAATCATTCATTTTTTCTATTTTTTTTAAGGATTGATAAATGCATATTACAAAATCTTCTGTTAAAATTTTTAAATTTTTATCTGTAATTACTACAGCAATTTCAAGTATTCTATTTTTTTTATAACATAATCCAGTCATTTCTAAATCAATCCAAATTAAATTGTTTTTATGTAACTTTTTTTTATTTATTTTCATATAATATTTTTATAAGATGTGATTTAATTATTTAGTTTTTAGTATAATATATTTATATGTAATATTTTATTTTAAATATTTTTTTAAAAAACTTTTGAGTATTTATAAAAATATATTTTTAATAATATATAAATTTTAAATTTTATTATTTTTTAAAAAATGAGAGAAATTTGATAATGAAAAATATAAATCCTATAGAAACAAAATCTTGGAATAAATTACAAAAACATTTTTTAAAAATAAAAGATTTTCATATAAAAGATTTTTTTAAAAAAGATCCTGATCGTTTTAAAAATTTTTCTTTAAATTTTGATGATTTAATTTTATTTGATTATTCAAAAAATAGAATTACTCAAAAAACAATGTCTTATCTAATAAAATTAGCTAAAGAATGTTTTTTAAAACAATCTATTAAATCTATGTTTAATGGAAATTTTATTAATGTTACAGAAAATCAACCTGTTTTACATACTTTATTACGAAATTTTTCAAAAAAAAATTTTTTTATTGATGGAGAAAATCTTTCTTTAAAAATTAATAAAACATTAAAAAAAATACAATCGATATCATTTTCTATTATAAATAAAAAATGGAGAGGATATACTGGAGAACCAATTACTGATATTGTAAATGTTGGAATAGGAGGTTCTGATTTAGGTCCATTTATGGTTACTGAATCTTTAAAACCATATAAAAATCATTTAAATATGCATTTTATTTCAAATATTGATGGAACACAAGTGATAGAAGTTTTAAATAAAATTAATATAAAATCTACTGTTTTTTTAATTGCTTCAAAAACATTTACTACGCAAGAAACAATAACTAATGCAAAGACAATTAGAAATTATTTTTTTAAAGAAAAAAAATTTTTAAAATCAGATATATCAAAGCATTTTATTGCGTTATCTATGAACAAAAATGAAGTAAAAAAATTTGGTATTTCAGAAAAAAATTTTCTTCCTTTATGGAATTGGGTTGGTGGAAGATATTCTTTATGGTCAGCAATTGGTTTATCTATTGCATTATCTATTGGGTATAAAAATTTTCTTTTATTATTAAAAGGAGCAAAAAGAATGGATGATCATTTTTTAAATGCTCCTTTGAAAAAAAATTTTCCAGTTTTATTAGGTTTAATTAGTATATGGTATAATAATTTTTTTTTATCAGAAACAGAAGCAATTCTTGTATATGATCAATATATGCATAAATTTTCTTCTTATTTACAGCAATTAAGTATGGAATCTAATGGGAAAAGTATTGATAGAAATAAAAAAAATATATCATTTCAAACAGGACCAATAATATGGGGAGAACCTGGAACAAACGGACAACATTCTTTTTATCAATTAATGCATCAGGGAACAAAATTAATTCCATCAGATTTTATTATTCCTATTCATTCTCATAATAATTGTAATAATCATCATATAAAGTTGTTATCTCATTTTTTTGCACAAACTCGATCTTTAGCTTTTGGTAAATCTTTAAAAGAATTAAAAAAAGATTTAAAGAAAAAAACAAACAAAAAGTTAAATAATAAAAAAAATAATTTTTTAATGTATCAAGTGTGTTTAGGTAATCAACCTACAAATTCTATGTTAGTAAAAAAAATTACTCCATATACTTTAGGTTTATTAATTTCTTTATATGAACATAAAATTTTTACTCAAGGAGTGATATTTAATGTTTTTAGTTTTGACCAATGGGGAGTTGAATTAGGTAAAAATGTAGCAAAAGATATTTTATCTACATTAAAAAAAAATGATTTTTGTTCAAGTTATGATTCTTCAACTAATGGATTAATAAATTATTATAAAAAAAATAAGTAATTTTTTAATTTTTTTATATAGTATGAGATTCTTTTAATAATTTAAAATAATTTAAAATATTTATGAGTAAAAATAAAAAATTAGTAATATTTTTAATGGGTCCTACAGCATCTAATAAAACAGAATTAGCAATACAATTAAGTCAATTATTACCAATTGATTTAATTAGTGTAGATTCTGGTCTTATTTACAAAGAATGGAATATTGGAACAGCTAAACCAAATAAAAATGAGTTAATCATTGCTCCACATAAACTTATAAATATTATAAATATTACAGAAAATTATTGTGTAGGTACGTTTAGAAAACATGCTTTACAAGAAATTAAAAATTCTATATTAAATAAAAGAATTCCTATGTTAGTAGGAGGAACTATGTTTTATTATAATTCTTTATTAAATGGTTTATCTGATTTACCTTCTAGAAATAATAAAATGAGAGAGCTTATTTTAAAAAAATTTTCTATTAGACCCTTAAACAATTTATATAAAGAATTAATTTTCGTAGATCCTATTTCGGCATTAAAAATTCATCCAAATGATACACAGAGAGTTTTAAGAGCGTTAGAAGTATATTATTTGTCTGGAAAGAAAATTAGTGATTTAATAAAATTTAATAATTATAAATTTCCTTATCAAGTTTTAAAATTTATTAGTATGCCTAAAAATAAAGATATTTTACATAGAAACATAGAATTAAGATTAAAAAAAATGTTAAATTCTGGTTTTCAAGATGAAGTAGAAAGAATTTCTTTAGATAGTTCTTTTTATAAAAATTCCCCAGGAATGAAATGCATTGGTTATAAAAATATGTATAATTATATTTTAGGAAAAATTACTTATCAAGATATGGTGTCTCAAATATTGATATCTACTAAAAAATTAGCAAAGCACCAATTAACTTGGTTAAAAAATATGAAAACATTTTTTTCTATAAATAGTGAAAAAATTAGTTCTTCTGTTACTTTCATGTATAATAAAATTCGAGAGTTATTAAAAATATAGTGTATATTTTTATAAATATTTTTTAAAGAAATTAATTTTTAAAATATTTGGAGTAGTATATTTTGATTAAAAATATTGTAATTTTAGGGGTTCAATGGGGAGATGAAGGAAAAGGAAAAATTGTTGATTTGTTTTCTAAAACTTCAGATTATGTTGTAAGATATCAAGGTGGAAATAATGCAGGTCATACTTTATTAGTTAATAAAAAAAAAATAGTTTTACATTTAATACCATCTTGTGTTTTATATAAAAAAACAACAGCAATTCTTGGAAATGGAGTTGTTGTTTCATTAATAGACTTAATTAAAGAAATAAATTATTTAAAAGAAAAAAATATTTTTATTAAAGATCGTGTTATATTATCTCATTCTATTACTTTAATTTTTGAATATCATATTTTTTTAGATAAAGCACGTGAAGAAAGTAATTTAAAAAGCTCTATTGGCACTACTCGTAAAGGAATAGGTCCTGCTTATGAAGATAAAATTGCTAGGAGAGCTATACGAATAAATGATTTAAATAATGTTCATTTTTTTTCAAAAATGTTAAAAAAAAATGTTCAATATTATAATTTTCAATTAAAAAATATTTATAAAAGAAATATAGTTTCTTATAAAAAAATATATAATGAATCTTTAAATTCTTTTTTAGAATTAAAACATATGATTCAAGATGTTGGGCTATTTTTAAATAAAAAAATTAAAAAAGGTTTTAAAATTGTTTTTGAAGGAGCTCAAGGATCTCTTTTAGATATTGATCATGGAACATATCCTTATGTTAGTTCTTCAAATAGTACTATTGGTGGAGTAATTACTGGAACAGGTGTAGGAATTAAAAATATTGAATATATTTTAGGTGTATCGAAACTGTATTCTACTAGAGTAGGAAATGGACCTTTTCCAACAGAAGTTTTTGGTAATATTCATAATCATTTATATAAAATTGGAAAAGAATTTGGATCTACTACTGGGAGAATTCGAAGAACTGGATGGTTAGATTTAGTATTATTAAAACGAATGATTCAAATTAATTCATTATCAGGAATATGTTTCACGAAATTAGATGTATTAGATTATTTACAAACGATCAAAGTTTGTATAAAATATATTAATAAAGATTCTAAAAAAGAATTAAAAATTTTTCCATCTAATGAAATAGAATGGAAAAATGTTATTCCAGTTTATAAATCTTTTAAAGGATGGAACCAATCAACTAAATCAATTGTTTTATTTAAAAAGTTACCGAAAAATGTAATAAAATTTATTAATTTTATACAAAACTTTATTAAAATTTCAATAGATTTAATTTCTACTGGTCCAGAACGTAGTGAAATTATTATATTAAATAATTTTTTAAAAAAATTTATATAAGTATAAATTGTTAAATTTTTGTTTAAAGAATTTTTTATTTATAAATTTTTTTAAATATAATTTTTAAAAATTATAATTTTTTTTTAAAAAATTTTATAAATATATAAAAATTTTTATAAAATGTTATATGTTATATTTTGTATATTTTATAAAAATATTTAGTTGTAAAATAGGATAATTAATATAAAAATATTTAAAAAAAAAATAAATGTGAATAGTGTTTTAAAAAAAGCTTTAAAGAAATATAAAATTCCTTCAGTTTGGACTGAAAAAGTTCTTAATGCGGTAAATTTTATAAAATCTCAACAATACAAATTTGATAAAAATATTCGTAAAGATTTAAGAAATCTTCCGTTTATTACAATTGATGAAGAGGATTCATATGATTTTGATGACGCTATTTATTGTTATAGGATTAAACACAATGGTTATTGGAAACTCTTAGTTGCTATTTCAGATGTAAGTTTTTATATTAAAGAAAAATCTTCTTTAGATAAAGAAGCGTTTAATAGAGGAACTTCTATATATTTTCCATTAAAAGTTGTTCCAATGTTTCCAGAAGAATTATCTACAGATATTTTTTCTTTATTACCAAATAAAGATAGATATTGTTTTGTATGTGAAATGACTTTATCGAAGATAGGAAATTTACTTTATTATAAATATTATGAAGCAATAATTAAATCTCATGCAAGATTAACTTATTCTAATGTTATGAAAATATGGAATAAAGATATATTTCTATGTAAAAGATTTATAAAAATTAAAAAATATATAAAAAATTTATATTTTTTAAATAATATTTTAATAAAAAATAAAAATTTAGAGAAAACTATTTTTTTTAATAGTGATGAACCTTATTTTATATTTGATTCTAAATTTAGAATAAAATCAATAATTTTAAAAAAAAGAAATTTAGTTCATAATTTTATTGAATTTTGTATGATATTAGCCAATAAATCTGCTGCATTATTTATTGAAAAAAATAAAGTTGTATCTTTATTTAGAAATCATGAATTTCCTACTCTTTCAAAAATTATAAATTTTAGAAAGGTGTTAAAAAAATTTAATTTAAGACTTACAGGAGGAAAAAATCCTGTTATTAAAGATTATTTTAATCTATATAAGAAAATAAAAAATAAACCTTATAAAGAAATAATAAATTTAGCATTGTTAAAGTCTACAAAAAAAGCATATTATAGTGAAAAAAATTCTGGTCATTTTGGTTTAGCAGAAACACATTATACTCATTTTACTTCTCCAATACGGCGTTATTCAGATTTAATAGTTCATCGTACTATTAAATTTATTTTAAAAAATAAAAATAAAAAAAAAAAAATTATAAAAAATTATTTTTTAAATAAAAAATTTTTTCATAATATAATTTTAATGAAGAAATTTTCAAAACAGTGTGTAATAACTGAAAAAAGAGCTGATAAAGCTTATAAATTTGTTTTAGATTTATTAAAATTTGAGTTTTTAAAAAAAAAAATAGGAAGTGAATTTAATGGTATTATTTCTCATATTACAGAGTTTGGATTTTTTGTTAAAATAAATAAACTTTTTTTAGATGGTTTAGTTCATGTATCAAAATTAAGAGATGATTATTATTTTTATAATAAAAAAAAAAATTTTTTAAAAGGTAAACGTTTAAAAAAAGTTTTTTCTATTGGAGATTTTGTTAAGGTAAAAATTTTATCTATTAAAATAAAAAATAAAATTATTAATTTATCTTTAATTTAAAAATTTAAAATTTTTGTTGAAAATTTATATTATAAATTTTTTTAGTTTTTTGTATTAATATATTATTATAATATTGTTTTAAAAATAATTATTATATATAAAATATGTTTTATTTTTTAAAATTTTTTATATTTTTATAAAATTAATTTATTATTTTATAAATTTAAGTTTTTAATATAAATATATTTTTTATATTTTTAAAATTTTATATAAAACATAAAATTATTCTTTTTATAAGGAGTTTTTTTAAAGTGCGTTATTATGAAATTGTATTTATGATACATCCTGATAAAAGTGAAAATTCTAATGAAATTGTTTTACGTTATAAAAAATTAATTTTTAATTTATCTGGAAAAATTCATCGTTTAGAAGATTGGGGAAGACGACAATTATCTTATCCAATTAATAAGTTAAATAAAGCTCATTATATTTTAATGAATATAGAAATTTCTCAAAAAAATATAAAAAATATAGAAAACGCATTTAAATTTGATGATTCTATTATAAGAAACATTATTTTTTGTACAAAAAAAATAAGTGTTGAAATGTCTCCGATATTAAAAGAAAAAACTGAAATAAAAGATAAACGATCAGAAGTTGTTATTAAGAAAATAAATATATAAAATTTTTTAGAAATTTTTTATTATAATAATATATAATAGTTATTTTTAAAAATATTTATGCATAGGAAAAATAAATATATGACTCGTTATTTTAGACGAAGAAAATTTTGTAGATTTACATCTGAAGGAATAAAACACGTAGATTATAAAGATATTTCTATATTAAAAAGTTATATTACGGAAAGTGGTAAAATTGTTCCTAGTCGAATAACTGGAACTAAATCAAAGTATCAACGGCAATTAGCAAAAGCTATAAAAAAAGCAAGGTATTTATCTTTACTTCCATATATGGATCATCATAAATAAGTTTTATTTAAATTTTATAAAAAATAAATATTTTTTTATTTTATAGTATCAAGTAAAGAGGAGATTTATGAATGTTATATTGTTAATTTCTTTTAATAAATTAGGAAAATTAGGAGATATGATCCAAGTTAAACCTGGTTATGCAAGAAATTTTCTTTTTCCTAAAGAAATTGCTATTCCAGCAATTAAAAAAAATATTGAATATTTTAAAAATTATAAAAAAAATTTAAAAAATAAATTAGAAAAAAAGTTATTTATATCACGTTCTCGTATAGAAGAAATTAAAAAAATAAAAAATATAGTTATATTTTCAAAGTCAGGAAAAAAAGGAAAATTATTTGGATCTATAGGTGTTCGTGATATTTCACGAAAATTAAATGAACTGGGAATTAAAGTTAAAAAATCTGAAATAAAATTAAAAAATGGATTATTGCGTTCTTTAGGTGAGCATATAGTATTATTTCAACCTCATAAAGATATAAGTACTAATATTAAAATTATTATATCTTCTGAAAATAAATAACATTTTTATTTTTTTCTTTAAATATTTTTTTATAAATATTTATAGAAAATTATAAACCAACATTTTAACAATTTTAAAAATATTTACAATGAAAATTGATATTAAAATATTAAATAAAAATTTAAAAAAGAAAAAATTTTTTCCAAAATATTCCACTACTGGTTCAGCAGGAATAGATTTAAGAGCTTGTATTTCTAAAAAAATAAATATTAAAAAAAATGAATCTTTTTTATTTTCTACAGGAATTTCTATATATATTAATAGTTTAACTTTATCTGCTTTTATAATTCCTAGATCAGGTTTAGGGCATAAAAATGGAATTATATTAGGAAATTCTGTTGGATTAATTGATTCAGATTATCAGGGAGAAATTATGGTATCTTTATGGAATAGAAGTAATAAATTATATTGTGTTAATCCGTATGATAGAATTGCTCAAATTGTTTTCGTTCCTATAAAAAAAGTAACATTTAATGTTGTAAAAAATTTTTCTGAAAAGAGCGAACGAGGAATTTTTGGTTTTGGTCATACAGGAAAAAACTAAAATTATTTTAAAAAATTTTTTTATATTTATTTCAATAGAATTTTAAATTTTTTTATTTTATTAAAAAACTTTATTTTTTAAAATATATATTTAAAAAATATATAAATTATTTTATTTAAATATAAAATTTTTTTTAAAAATTTTATATTTTAAAATTTTATTTTATTGTGGCCCTTGCTGGATTTGAACCAGCGACCAAGCGATTATGAGTCGCCTGCTCTGACCGACTGAGCTAAAGGGCCAAAAAATAAAAATATAAAAATATTTTCTTATAAAACAAATTATAATAGAATTATAGATAATAATCTAGTAATCTTTTATAAAAAATTTTTTTAATATAAATCTTTAATAAATTTTTTTTTTTAAAAAAATTATGTTATAATTTAATTTTCCTCTGTAGTTCAGTTGGTAGAACGGCGGACTGTTAATCCGTATGTCACTGGTTCGAGCCCAGTCGGAGGAGTTTATAAAAAATATAATTTACATAAAAAATATTTTTTATTTTTTTTTTAATTTATTTTATTTTTAGTTTTTTAATTATTTTTAACATTATTATATTATTATATTTTTATTAAATTTTATTTTATTTTAAAAAAATAGTTTTATTAAAATAATTTGTTTAAAAATATAAAATATATTTTAATTTTTATATTATTTATTTTTAAAAATGTTTTGAATATTTTTTATATATAATATATTTTATTATTTATAATATTTTTTTTATAAATGATAAATTA
This sequence comes from Buchnera aphidicola (Periphyllus testudinaceus), assembly GCF_964059035.1. Taxonomy (NCBI): domain Bacteria; kingdom Pseudomonadati; phylum Pseudomonadota; class Gammaproteobacteria; order Enterobacterales; family Erwiniaceae; genus Buchnera; species Buchnera aphidicola. The sequence goes on along the minus strand of NZ_OZ060380.1, from coordinate 429,392 downwards.
TGAAAAATAAATTTTCTACAAATTTTTTGTTTTATGATTACGAAACTTTTGGAATTAATCCAATATCAGATAAACCTGTACAATTTGCTTGTATTAAAACAGATTTTAATTTCAATTTAATATCTAAACCAATTGTATTATATTGTTATCCACCTATTGATTATTTACCGGATCCAGAAGCGATTCTTGTTCATTCAATTACTCCTCAATATTCTAAAAAATATGGATTAAATGAATCATTTTTTTCTAAAAAAATTTATGATATATTAAATTTTCCTAATACTTGTATTTTAGGATATAATAATATTAATTTTGATGATGAAATTACTAGAAATATATTTTATAGAAATTTTTTTAATTCATATAATTGGCATTGGAAAAATAATAATACGAGATGGGATGTTTTAAATTTAATAAGAGCTTTTTATGCTTTACGTCCTACAGGAATTAATTGGCCAAAAAATAAAAAAAATTATGTTTCGTTTAAATTATCAGATTTAACTAAAATAAATAAAATTCATCATTATAAAACACATGATGCTTTATCTGATGTATATGCAACTATTAATTTATTAAAATTAATTAAAAAAAATAATAAAAAATTTTTTAATTTTTTATTTTTTATAAGAAAAAAAAATAATTTATTAAAATTAGTGAAAAAAAATTATTTAAAACCATTAATTTATATTTCTAGTTATTTTGGTTCTAAAAAAAATAATTTTGGTCGAATTATTCCTTTAATTATACATCCACAAAACAAAAATATTTTAATTACTATGGATTTAGATAAAAAATATTGTTTTAAAAATTTTATTAAAAATTTTAGTAAATTTTTAAATTTCGATATAAAATATTTATTTTCTATTGGAATTAGATTTATTTATTTAAATAAATGTCCTATTTTACTTCCTATTGTTTCTTTACGAAATAAAGATATTTTAAGATTAAAATTAGATCAAGAAAATTTTTTTAAAAATTTATGTTTTTTTAAAAAATTTTTTAACATAGATGTAATAAATAAATTATCTAAAATTAATTTTAAAAAAAAAAAATATAAACACATTGATTTTAAATTATATAAAAATTTTTTTAGTTTTACAGATCAAGAAAAAATTAAAAATTTTCGAAAATTAATTGATAAAAATATTTTTAAAGAAAATTACTTAGTTTCTGATAAGAGATTTAAAGATCTTTGGTTTTTTTTTAAAGCAAGAAATTTTCCAATATTTTTGAATGAAAAAGATAAAAATCGATGGAAAAAATATTTAATAAATTTTTTTAATAAAGAAAAAATTTTTATTTATATAGAAAAAATTAATTTTTTAAAAAAATTATATTTTAGTAATTCAAATAAAATATATTTATTAAATAAAGTTTTAATGTATTTAAAATATTTAAAAAATCAATTAAAAAATATATTAACAAATAATTTATTTTAAATTTTTTTTTGAAACAAAAATTTTTTCATTTTTTTTTTAATAATTTTTTGATCAGATATTTTTAACATGCTTAATTTTTTTTCATTAATTAGTATAGTTTGTTTTTTTATCCATTTTTTCCAAGCTTTTTTAGATATATTATTATAAATTTTTTTTCCTAGTTTTCCAGGGTATACTTGGTAATTTAATCCATTCATTTTTTTTTTAAAAAAATTACAATATATTTTTTTTTTCATAATATTTTTCTTAGATTTTATTTTTTTTATATATTTTAAAAAATATTTTTTTAACAATTATTGGTATTCCTATTTTTTTAGGATTATTAAAATTAAACCAAATTTTATTATTTTTTATTTTTTTTATTTTTTTTATTTTTATTATAATTACTTTTATTAGTAACGAATAATGACTAAAATGATGTAAAAATTTTTTTAATTTTTTTTTATTTTTAAAGTTAATTTTTTTTTTTTTTATCCATTTAAGCATTTTTTTTTTTTTATAAAACATAGGAAAATAATATAAATTATTCCAAATAGTATATTTTTGTTTTTTTAAATAAAATAAATTTTTGTATTTTAATATTATAAACCAACATTTTTTTATTTTTTTTATTTTAGATTTTTTATTTTTTTTAATATCAATTTTTTTTATATATGTAAGACATTTTTTTTTTAAAGGACAAATTTTACATATTGGTTGATGAATTTTACAAACGATTTTTCCTAAATCCATCATTGATTGATTAAATTTTTGAGAATTATGGATTGGTGTTAAAAAATTTATTTTTTTCCATAGTTTTTGTTCTAATTGATATTTTTTTTTTATATTATAGAATCTTTTTAAAATTCTTTTTACATTTCCATCAAGTATTGGAAAAAAATAATTAAAAGTTAAAGATAAAATAGCTCCAGCAGTAGATTTTCCAATTCCTGGAAATTTTAATAAATGATAAAAATTGTCTGGAATAATGTTATTATATTTTTTTTTTATTATTTGAGATGTTTTATAAATGTTTTTGGCACGATTATAAAAACCTAATCCGCTCCATAAAAAAAGTATTTCATCTAAAGAACTATTAGATAATTTTTTTATATTAGGAAATTTTTTTATAAATTTTTTAAAATAAGGAATAACAGTTTTAACTTGAGTTTGTTGTAACATAATTTCAGAAATCCAAGTTTTAAATATATTTTTTTTAATTTGCCATGGTAAATTTTTTCTTCCGTGTTTATGAAACCAATTTATTATTGTTCTAGAAAAATTAAATTTATAGATCATAATTTTTTCTTATATATTTATAAATTATAATTTATTATTTTTTATTTTTTTTTTAAATATAGTTTTTTTTTCATTTTTAAAATATAATAATTTAAATAAAAAATATAAAATAATTATAATGATTAAAAAAAATATTAATGTAAAAACTTTTAGATTAAGATATAGAAAATTAACTAAAAACAAATTTAATATAATAGATTCTTATTGGCCTCTTATTGGAATAAATTTACATAAAAATAAATTAAATCTTGATGAATATTTTAATAATAAAAGTCCTATAATTCTAGAAATTGGATTTGGATTTGGAGAATCTTTAGTAAATTGTGCTAAAAAGTATAAGAATTTAAATTTTTTAGGAATTGAAGTATATATTCCTGGAATATGTTTTTGTTTAAATAATATTTATTCTTTAAATTTAAATAATGTAAAAATATTTTATGGAAATGCAATAAATTTTTTTGAATATAATATTAAAAATATTTTTTTTAACAGAATTAATATATTTTTTCCAGATCCGTGGCCAAAAAGAAAACATCATAAAAGAAGAATAATACAAAAAAAAATTATTAAAAAAATTTCTAAAAATTTAATTTTAAATGGTTTTTTTCATATTTTAACTGATTCTTTTTCTTATTTTCAAAGTATACAAAAAATATTTAATAAATTAGATCAATTTAAAGATGAGTCAAAAATTATGAATTTTTATTTTTTTAATAAAAATACATTTTATACACGATTTTTAAATAAAGCAAATATAAAAAAAAAAATGATTTATAATTTAATTTATAAAAAAATATTTTAATTTTTTATTTTTTATATATATTTCTATTTATTTTTTAATAAATATTTCTAATAAATTGTTTAAAAATAATTTTCCTAATTTAGTTGTTTTCCAGTATTTTTTTTTTTGAATAATATATTTTTTTTGAATAGCTTTCGATATTTCTTTTTTTATATATTTTTCATTAATTCCTGTAAAATTTTTAAAGTTTTTTCTTGAACAAGGTTTGTTTAATCTAAAATTGTTCATAAAAAATTCTAATAGTCTATCTTCTTTATTTATAAAAGAAATTTTTTTTATATGTTTTCCATTTAAAAATTCATATATGTTTTTATTTTTATATGTTCTTATTATTTTTTTATTTGATAATGTAATTTTTCCATGAGAACCGCATCCTATTCCTATATAGTCTCCATATTTCCAGTAATTTATGTTATGTTTACATTGATTATTTTTTTTTGAATAAGAAGATATTTCATATTGATAAAATTTATTTTTTTTGAGAATTTTTTTTCCATTTTTTTGCATTATGTTTATTTTATTTTCTTTAGGTAAAATTGGTGTATTTTTGTAAAATGGAGTATTTTTTTCTATACATAATTGATACCAAGATATATGTGATGGTTTTAAAGAAATAGCTGTATTAATATCAAATTTAATATGTTTTAATTTTTGATTTGGGAGTCCATACATTAGATCGAAATTAATATTTTTAAAATTAATTTTTTTAATAATTTTTATTTTTTTTATTAAATTTTCATATGAGTATTTTCGTTGAATATTTTTTAAAATTTTTTCATTAAAGCTTTGAATTCCTAAAGATATTCTATTAATTCCTGCTAATTTATATTTAAAAAAAAAATTTTTATTTATAGATTCTGGATTAGATTCAAGTGTTATTTCTATGTTTTTAGAAAAAATTGTTCTTTTTTTAATTTCTTTTATTAAAATTTTAATATATTTTGGTTGTATTAGATTAGGCGTTCCTCCTCCAATAAAAATCGAATATATTTTTCGAGATTGAGCAAATTTAAGATCTTTTTCTAAGTCTAATATAAGATTTTTTATATATTTTTTTTCTGGTATTCTTTTTTTTATAGATTGTGAATAAAAATCACAATATGGACATTTTTTTAAACACCAAGGAATATGAATATATAAACTTAATTTTGGCAATTTCATGTATTTTCTCTTTTAATAATTTTATTTTTATAAAATAATTAATTTTTGAAGGTTTTATTTAAATATTTTTTTTGTAAAGAAATTTTTTTATATAAAATTATTTTTTTAAATAAAAATTTTTAATTTTTATTTTTTTTTATAAGTATTTTTAATATTTTTTTTTTATTTTATTTTTTATATTTTTCATTAAATTTTTCGTAAAACCAACTTTTTAAAATAATTTGAGCAGAAGTAGAATTAATTTTATTTTTTGTTAGTTCTTTTTTTCCTCCTTTTGTAAATAATAAATTTTTTGCTTCAATAGTAGTAAATCTTTCATCGTGCAATATAATAGGAATTTTAAATTTTTTAAGTAATTTAGATGAAAATTTTTCTACTTTTTTAGTGATTTTTTGTTTTTTTCCATAAACATTTAATGGAAAACCAACAATTATTTTTTTTGGTTTCCAATAATTTATAATTTCTTTTATGTCTGTAATATAGTTTTTTTTATTAGAAATTGTTTTTAAGATTCGAGTAGAATAAGTAATGCATTCACCTATTGCTATACCGATTTTTTTTGTTCCAAAATCAAAAGATAGAACTATCATTTTATATATTTCCAGTTTCTATATTTAATCTATAGGGATTTGTAATTCCTATTTTTTTTAGTGATTTTTTCCATTTTTTTTTTAGAGAAGTATGAAATAAAATTTCATTATTAGAAGTTGTTAATAGCCAATAATTATTTAATATTTCATATTCTAATTGATTTTTTTCCCATGAACAATAACCTAAAGAAATTAAAGTTTTTTTATATTTTTTTTTTTTAATTAAATATTTTAAAATGTCTTTTGAAAATGTAATAGAAATTGATGGTGAAGAGTATATATTTGATAAAAAATTTTTTTTAAATTTGTGAATTATAAATCCTTTATTTTTTTCTAAAGGCCCTCCAAATAGTATTGGTTTTTTATTTTTTTTAAAAAAATTTTTATTTTTTTTATTTATTTTTATTTGTTCAAAAATTTTTTTTAGTTTTAGATTTTTTATTTTTTTATTTATAATTATTCCTTTTGTTCCAAATTTGTCGTTTTGATATATATATATTACTGTTTTAAAAAATATTGTATTATTTATATTGGGCATAGATATTAATAAATGATTTCTAAAATTTTTTATTTTCATAAATTTTTTATATGGATTTTATTACATAATAAATACGTAATAAAAAAATTAATTGAATTAATATTAAAATTTTAATTTTATAAAAATTTTAAATGTTTATTTTGAACTATAATCATCATATAAGTTGTCAGCATAATTATCAAATCTAGAAAAATTTCCGTTAAAAGTTAAATTTATTTTTCCTATCGGTCCATTTCTTTGTTTACCAATAATTACTTCAGCTATTCCTTTTAGAGTAGTATCTTGATTATATACTTCATCTCTATATATAAACATAATTAAATCTGCATCTTGTTCTATTGATCCAGATTCTCTTAAATCAGAATTCAGAGGTCTTTTATCTGATCTTTGTTCTAAGGATCTATTTAATTGAGATAAAGCAATAATAGGTACTTTTAGTTCTTTAGCAAGTGATTTTAAGTTTTTTGATATTTCAGCTATTTCTAAAGTTCTATTTTCAGAAAAAGATGGAACGTTCATTAATTGTAAATAATCTATCATTATTAAACTAATACCATTATTTTCTCTATATATACGACGAGCTCTTGATTTAATTTCATTTGGAGTTAAGTTAGAAGAATCATCAATATATATATTTTTTTTTTTTATTAAAATTTGTATTGTACTAGATATTCTTGACCATTCTTTATCACTAATTTGACCTGTACGTATATTTGTTTGGTCAACTCTTGATAATGAAGATAGCATTTTTATCATTATTTGTTCACTAGGCATTTCTAAACTAAAAATTAAAATTGGTTTTTTATAAATCATAGATGCATTTTCACATAAATTCATTGCAAAAGTAGTTTTCCCCATAGATGGTCGAGAAGCTATTATTATTAAATCTGATTTTTGTAATCCAAAAGTTTTTTTATTTAAATCTTTATATCCTGTGTCTATTCCTGTAATTTTTTTATTTGGGTTTTTTAATAGTTTTTCTAGTTGAGAAACAGTAGTATTTAAAATTTCTTCAATGTTTTTAGGACCATCTTGATTTTTTCTTTTTTTTTCAGACATTTTAAATATTATAGATTCTGCATAATTTAATATTTCTGAACTATTTTTTCCATTTGGAAAATATCCTAAATTTTCAATTTTATTTGCAGTAATAATTAGTTTTCTCATTATTGAATGTTCTCTAATTATTTTAGAATATTCTAAAATGTTTGAGATACTAAAAGTATTTTTAGATAATTCAGCTAAATAAGAAAATTCTCCAATTTTTTTTAATTTCTTTTTTTTCTTTAATGATTCTGATAATGTTATTAAATCTATTGGTTTTCCTTTATTTATTAAATTTTTCATTTCGTTAAATATAATTTTATGTGAAGGATTAAAGAAATCTTTATTTGTTATTAATTCTAAAATTTCATCCCATTTTTCATTATTTAACATTAATCCACCTAATACTGATTTTTCTGCTTCTATCGAATAAGGAGGAATTTTTTTATTATTAAATAAATATTTTTTTTGATTTTTTATATACATGAAATTTTGTCTCTATAGATATTTTTTAAGAAAAATTAATTTTTGCATGAGAAATATATTTTTTTGAAATGTTTTTTTATATTTATTATTTTATTTTTTTTATTTATATTATTTAGTTTATTTTTCCATTTTTTCGATCCTTTTTTATTATAAAATATTCCGTTCATATGACGAATTATTGATTTTATTGATGTTTTTTTTTGTATTTCTTTTTCAATATATATTGACATTTTTTTAATTATTTCTTTTCTTTTTTTTTTTTTTTCATGAAATATTTTAAAATCAATTTTATTTAAAAGAAATGGATTTTTATAAATTCCTCTTCCCATCATAACTCCATCAACTTTTTTAAAATGTTTTTTTATTTCTAAAATTGTATTTATTCCTCCATTGATAATAAATTTTAAGTGAGGAAAATCTTTTTTTAATTTATATACATATTTATATTTTAGTGAAGGTATTGTTCTATTTTTTTTTGTACTAAAATTTTTATTTAGAATAGCGTTTCTTGCATGAATAATAAAAATTTTGCATAATTTATTATGTGATGTTTCATGAATGAAATCTTTTAAAAAATTATATGTATTATTATTATTAAATCCTGTTCTTGTTTTAATACTAATTGGAATAGGTGAAGAATTATAAATTTTATTTAATGCTTGAGTAATAATTTTAGTGTGTTTCATTAAAGAAACTCCTAAATTATTTTTTGTCATATAAGGTGATGGGCAACCGATATTTATATTAATTTCGTTATATTTTTTTTTATATGCTATGTGTGCGCATTTTGCTAAATTTTCTGGATTATTTCCAATAATTTGTAAAGAAACTTTTTTTTTTTTATCTTTATTTTTAAATAATTTAAATTTTTTATTTAGGATATTTTGAGTGGAAATCATTTCAGTATATAAAAATGCATTTTTTGTTAATAATCTATGAAAGTATCTACAATGTCTATCTGTATATTTAAACATAGGAGCAACGCAAAAAATTTTTTTTTTCATAAGTTTTTTAAAATTTTTATTGTATAAAAAGTTATTTTGTTTTTAATTATAAAGCATTTATGTTTTAAATATAGTACTATTAAAATAGTTTTTATATATTTTAGAGAAAAAATATGGCTAATCGAGGAGTAAATAAAGTTATTTTAATAGGGTATCTTGGACAAGATCCAGATATTAGATATATGACTAATGGAGCAGCAGTAGCAAATATTAATATTGCTACTTCTGAAAATTGGAAAGATAAGAATACAGGAGAAATGAAAGAAAAAACAGAATGGCATAAAGTAGTATTATTTGGAAAATTAGCTGAAATTGCAGGAGATTATTTAAGAAAAGGATCACAAGTATATATAGAAGGTTCATTAAAAACTAGAAAATGGACTGATCAAAATAATTTAGATAGATATACTACAGAAATTGTTGTAAATATTAATGGTTCTATGCAAATGTTAGGTAATCGATTAAATTCTAGTTCTTCAGTTGAAAATAATAAAAAAAATTCTTTAAAAAATACACATTTAAAAAAAAATAAACATTCAAATTCATTTAAAAATGTTAATAAAAAATCATTACTTGATGAATCGAATATAGATTTTGAAGATGAAATTCCTTTTTAATTTATTTATTTTTTTTTAAAATATATAATTTTTATAAACTTTCTTTTTATTAGATTTTATTTTTTTATTATCTAAATAAATTGAAAGTTTTATAATATTTTTTTATAAGTTTTTTGGAACATTTTTTTTAATGCATTTTATAATTATTTTATAACAATTTTCTAAATGAGAAATAAATGGAGCATGATTTGATTTTTTTATAATATAAGATTTTTTTTTTAAAAGATTATCTAAAATTTTAGATATTTTTATTGGAACTATGTTATCTAAACTTCCATATATTCGAATAATTGGTATTTTAATTTTTTTTAACATATTTCTTAAATCTATTTTTTTTAATATTTTAATATTAAATTCTAATGAAGAATTATTAATTTTTTTCATATGTATTAATTTTTCATAAAGAATTTTAATTTTTTTTTCATTTTCATTATTTTTTTGAAAATTTATAAAATTTTTTATAGAATTTTTATAATTATATAATAATTTTTTTTTCATTTGATCAATTTGATAATTATTTATTCCAGGCCAATTTTTTTTTTTTTTAAAACATGGAGAAGATGCAATTGTAATCAATAATAAAATTTTATTTTTTTCTTTTAAACTTATTAAAGTTGCTATAATTCCTCCAATAGACCATCCTATTAATATAGAATTTTTAGGTATTTGAGATATTTTATTTTTAATAAATTTTTTAAGTTCTATATTAAAATTATTTTTTTTATATGGTGTATGAAGATTTAATGTATTGATTAAAAATTTTTTTTCAAATTTTTTTTTAAAAAAATACCATATTTTTTTATTAAATCCTAAACCATGTATAAATATTAAAGTTATTTTTTTTTTTATGATCATTTTTTTTATTTATTAATAAAAATTTTTTATTAAAATAAATGGTTTTTTATTATAATAATAAATTTTTTTTTAAATTTATATTAATTAATTATATATTTAAATAATTTTTTCATATAAAATTAATTTATTAATTAATACATATAATTTATTTAAATAAAAAAAATGATTAAAATTTCTATAAATGCTCAAGAATATATTTCACGATTATTATCTAAAAAAAAAATGAATACACATATAAAAATTTTTGTCAATAATCCAGGAACAGAAAAAGCTTCTTGTGGAATTGAATATATATATTTTAAAAATATTACGAGTATGGATAAAAAATTTAAATTTAATAATTTTAATGTATATATTAAAAAAGAAGATATTCCTTTTTTGAAAAAATCTAAAATTAAATTAGTAAAAAATAATTTAAATTTTGAATTAATGTTGCATTCGCCATATATTAGGTCTTTTAAAAAGAAAAGATCTGATTTAGAAAATAAAATTTTATTTTTTATAGAAATTAATATTAATCCATTTCTTTTATCGCATGGCGGAAAGTTATTTTTAAAAGAAATAAATAAAAAAAAAGAAATAATGATTGAATTTCAAGGAGGTTGTAATGGGTGCTCTATGGTTAATTCTACTTTAAAAAATATGGTTGAAAAACGTTTATTAAATAATTTTCCTCAAATTTCTAAAGTCATTGATGTTACTTTACATAAACCTAATTCTTTTTCTTATTATTAATATTTTTTAATATATTTTTAAAAAATAACTTTTAATTTAGAATATTTTTTAAAAAAAATTTATAATAAAAAATTTTAAAATTAGTATTTTAATTAGTTATTTCGCCTCTTAAATTTTCTTGAATTTTTTTTTTTATTAAATTTATTGGAATTTTTTGACTAAATAAAAAATGAAGTTTTGTGAGAGTTGCTTCTATTGTAAGATCTTTTCCACTTATTACTCCAGAATTAGATAAAGTATTTCCAGTAGCATAGTTTTTCATATTTACTTTTCCTGAAATACATTGTGTTAAATTAATAATAATTATTTTTTTTTTATTTGCTTTATTTATTTCATCTAAGAACTCTTTATTTTGAGGAGCATTTCCTTTTCCATAAGAACATAAAATAAGGCCTTTTACTGGTTTTAAAAAAAAATTTTTCATTATTTGTTTTGATATTCCAGGATATATAGTAATTATACTAATTGGTTGATGTTTTATATTATGAACAATTAGTTTTTTATTTTTTTTTAATATTATATTTTTTTTTGAATATTTTATTTTTACTCCTATTTTTAATAAAGGAGGTAAATTTGGAGAAGAAAAAGCATTTAATCCGTCTGCATGAGTTTTTGTGGTTCTATTTCCTCTATATAATTTATTATTAAAAAATAATGTTACTTCATGTATAGGAAAATTAGAAGCGATTAATAAAGAATTTAATAAATTTTGTCGGCCATCAGATCGAATTTCATATAATGGTATTTGAGATCCTGTAATTATTACTGGTTTATTTAAATTTTCTAAAATAAATGATAATGCAGATGCAGTATAAGACATTGTATCTGTTCCATGTAATATAATAAATCCATCATATTTTTTATAATTTTTTTTAATGTCGTTTGCAATTTTTTTCCAATCTTTCGGAGTCATATTTGATGAATCAATTAATGGATTATATTCATTAATAGTAAATTTTGGCATTTCTTTTTTATGAAATTCTGGCATTTTTTTTAGTTGTTTTTGAAGAAATCCAGAAACCGGAATATAACCAATATTAGATTTTTTCATACCTATAGTTCCTCCGGTATATGCAATATAAATATTTTTTTTCATTAGAAACTCAATTTAAAATAAATAATATTATATTATAATAAATTATTAAAAAAGTATCTTATCAATAAATTTAAATTTTAATGTTTTTATTTTTAAATAAATTTAGTTTTTAAAAATTATATATATTATATATTTTAAATATATATAATATTTTTAAAAATTAATATTTTAAATAATTTTACATCCATTTTAAAGAGAAAAATTTTATTTGATGAATAAAAAAATTTTAAATCAAAATAGTATTTTAAAAATAAAAAAAAGAAGAACTTTTGCTATTATTTCTCATCCGGATTCAGGTAAAACTACTATTACAGAAAAGTTTTTATTATTAGGAAAAGTTATTCATGAAGCTGGAACAATAAAATCTAGAAAATCTAAAAAATATGCTAAATCAGATTGGATGGAAATTGAAAAAAAAAGAGGTATTTCGGTAACTACATCCATTATTAAATTTGTTTATTTAAAACATCATTTAAATCTATTAGATACTCCTGGTCATGAAGATTTTTCAGAGGATACATATCGTGTTTTAACTGCTGTAGATTGTTGTATAATGGTTATAGACGCATCTAAGAGTGTAGAAAAAAGAACAATAAAGTTAATGAAAGTAGCTCGTTTAAGAAAAATTCCAATTATTACTTTTATAAATAAATTAGATCGAGATTCTCATGATTTTTTTAAGATTTTAGATGATATTGAAAATAAGTTAAAAATTATTTGTATACCTATAAATTGGCCTATTGGGAGTGGAAGAAATTTCAAAGGAGTTATTAGTATAGATAAAAAAAAAGTATCTTTATATATAAAAAATACTTTAAAAGAAAATAATAAATTAACAGAATTTATTTTTTATTTAAAAAATAAAACTTTAAACAAATATTTTAAAAAAAATGAAATTTTTAATCTTAAAGAAGAATTAGATTTAATTAAATCTTATTATACTAAATTTAATAAAAAAAATTTTTTAAAAGGAATAGAAACACCTATTTTTTTTGGAAGCGCATTAAGTAATTTTGGAATTGATCATGTTCTAAAAAGTTTAGTAGATTGGGCTCCTTATCCAAAATATAGATATAGTTTAACAAGAAAAATAAAATCAATAGAGAAAACCTTTTCTGGATTTGTATTTAAAATACAAGCAAATATGAATTTAAAACATCATGATAGAATTGCTTTTATTAGAATTGTTTCAGGAAAGTATAAAAAAGGAATGAAATTTTATCATGTAAGAACTAAAACTAAAAGTATTATTAATAATGCTGTAAATTTTATTGCTGGTAAGAGATTTTTAATAGATAACGCTTATCCTGGAGATATTATAGGAATATATAGTAAAGGAAATATTAAAATAGGAGATACATATACAGAAGGAGAAAATATTAGTTTTTCTGAAATTCCAAAATTTTCTCCTGAATTATTTCGATTAGTTTATTTAAAAGATTCGTTTAAGCAAAAAAAATTATTACGTGGATTAAATCAATTATCAGAAGAAGGAGTTGTTTATTTATTTAAACCTTTTTTAAATAATTCTTTAATTTTAGGAGTTATTGGTAGATTACAATTTGATGTTGTTTTAGAAAGATTAAATTTTGAGTATAAAGTATTAGCAAATTATAAAAAAACAAATATATCTTGTATTCGATGGATTTCTTCTAATAATAAAAAATTTTTAGAAAAATTTAAAAAAGAAAATTTTTCTTCTTTAGCATATGATAATAATAATGAAATAGTTTATTTTTCTACTAGTATTTTTAAATTAAATATAATTATTTCAAAATATAAAAATATAATTTTTTCAAAAATAAAACAAATTTAAATATTTTAATATTTTTTTATTTTTAATAAACGTAATTTATTTATATTTTATAAATAAATTACGAAAAAATTTATATGTTTTTAAATAATAAAAAAATTTTTATATAAAAATGAGAAATTTTATGAAAATAGTATTTTTGTTAGTTTTAGATTCATTAGGTATAGGTTCTTCAAAAGATTCATATAAATTTAATGATGAAGGGTCAAATACTTTAGGAAATATAGCAAAATATTGTTATAATAAAAGAAAAAAATTAAATTTTTTTAATAAAAAATTACAAATTCCATTGTTAACATCTTTGGGTTTAGCAAAAGCAACAAAAAAATCTTGTGGAAATTTTCTTAAAGGTTTTGAAAAAAATCAAAAAATTATAGGAAGTTATGCTTATGCTAGTGAAATTTCTACTAGTAAAGATACATGTTCTGGGCATTGGGAAATTTCTGGATCTCCTGTATTTCATAAGTGGAAATATTTTAAAAATTTAAAAAATAGTTTTCCAAAAAATATTTTAAAAAAAATATCTCAAAAAACAGGTATATTAAATTTTCTTGGAAATATTCATTCTTCAGGAACTGATATTTTAAATTTATATGGTAAACAACATATTCAAACTAAATATCCTATACTTTATACTTCATCTGATTCTGTTTTTCAGGTAGCTTGTCATGAACATTATTTTGGTTTAAAAGAATTATATTCTTTGTGTCAAGAAATTAGAATAATTTTAAATCAAAGTAAATATAATGTGTGTAGAGTAATTGCGCGTCCATTTTTAGGAACAGATAAAAATTTTTTTCGTACTCGAAATAGAAAAGATTATTCTTTAAAACCAAATAGTATTACTATTATGGAAAAATTTTTAAAAGAAAAAAATGGTTTAGTTATATCTATAGGAAAAATTTCTGATATTTTTTCAGGATTAGGGATTTCTAAAAAAATTCTTGTATATTCTATTAAAGATATTTTTAAATCTTTAAAAAGAGAAGTTTTAAGTCTTAAAAAAAAACAAAAAAAAAATGTGTTTTTTTTTATAAATTTTGTTGATTTTGATTCTATGTGGGGTCATAGAAGAGATGTAAATGGATATATAAATGAATTAGAATTATTTGATAAAGAATTATTAAAATTTATGACTTTTCTTACTCAAAATGATTTATTAATTATTACTGCAGATCATGGTTGTGATCCAACTTGGAAAGGAACAGATCATACAAGAGAAAATGTTCCTATTTTATTATATAACAAATTTATTAAACCAAGATATTTAGGACATCGAAAAACTTTTTCTGATATTTCTCAAACTATTGCAAAATATTTCAAAATGTCTAAAATGGATTTTGGTAAAAAAATGATATTAAATTTTAAAAAAAAAATATTTTAATTTTATTATAAGTTTTAATATAGGGCGTTTAAAATATGATTACTCCGCACATGAATTCTAAAATTTCTGATTTTTCAGAAGTAGTGATAATATCAGGAGATCCATTAAGAATAAAATATATAGCTAAAAATTTTTTAAAAAATTCTATTAAGATTAATAATGTTCGATTAATGTTGGGTTATACTGGATTTTATAAAAATAAAAAAGTTTCTTTAATGAGTCATGGAATGGGAATACCTTCTTTATCTATTTATATACGAGAGTTATTTTTTAATTATAATGTTAAAAAAATTATTCGTTTAGGGACGTGTGGAAAAATTAGTAAAAATATTAAAATGCGAGATATCGTAGTTGCTATAGGAGCATCAACTGATTCTTCTATGAATCGATTACGTTTTAAAAATTATGATTTTTCATCTACTGCTACTTTTAATATGTTGAAAAATACTTATAATATTGCAAAAAAATATAATTTTAAAATTCATATTGGAAACATTTTTTCTACTGATTCTTTTTATGGAAAGAGTGATTCTTTTTATAATTTAATAAAAAATTTTGGAATTCTTGCAATAGATATGGAAACATCTGGTTTATACAGTTTATCATCTGAATTAAATTTTCAAACAGTATCAATTTGTACAGTTTCTGATTGTATTTTTAGCAAAAAAAGTATTTCTTTTAAAGATCGAGAAAATACTCTTAATGATTCTATTATTTTAGCTTTAGAATTGTCTATTAAATAATTGATATAAAATAAAATAATAATTATATTGTTTTTAATATTTTTTTATTATATTTGGTGAAAAAGGGATTCGAACCCTTGATACGTTTCCGTATACACGCTTTCCAGGCGTGCTCCTTAAGCCACTCGGACATTTCACCATTTTTTTACAATTTTATTATTATTATTTTAATAAAAAAAATAAAAACGTCAAGTTTTTTATAAAAAATAAACTTAATTTTTGGTTTTTGTAAATTATTCTTATTAAAGAATATAAATATTTTTTAAATATTTTTAATTTTTTAAAATTATTTTTCATAAAATTTATTTTTATTTTTTAACAATTTTCTTATTTTTTATAATAAATTTAAAATAACAAATTATTATTCACTTATCTATTTTTATAGAAAAATTAATATGAAAAAAAATTTATTTTTAGTAGGTCCGATGGGAGCAGGAAAAAGTACAGTAGGAAGAAATTTAGCAAAACAACTTAAAATGAAATTTTATGATTCTGATGAAGAAATTGAAAAAAGAACTGGAGCAGATATTAATTGGGTTTTTGATGTAGAGGGAGAAAAAGGTTTTAGAAAAAGAGAATCTAGAATTATTTATGAGTTAACTCATAAAAAAGGAATTGTTTTAGCTACTGGAGGTGGTTCTGTGATTTCTAGTGAGAATAGAAGATGTTTAACTTCATATGGAATAGTTATTTATTTAAAAATAACAATTCAAAAACAATTAATTCGTACAAGAAAAGATAAAAATAGGCCATTATTACATACTAAAAATTCTTTAGAATATACTTTAAAAAAATTAAAAAATGAACGTAATCATTTTTATAAAAATATTTCTGATATTATTATTAATGCAGATAATTATAGCGCTCAGACTATTGTTAAAAATATAATTAAATCATTAAATTTATAATGATTTATTTAATAAAACAAACTTTTAAGTGAAAAACTATGTTAAAAAAATTTATTATTCCTCTTCAAGAAAAAAGTTATCCAATTATTATTGGTATAGATATTTTTAATAATAATGATATATTTTCTTATTTTAAAAAAAATAAACGATATATTTTAATAACGAATTCAACTTTATTAAATATTTGGGTAAAAAAAATAATAAAAATTTTTAAAATACATAAAATTTATATTGAAATTATTTCTATACCTGATGGTGAACGTTTTAAATCTTTAAAAGAAGTAAATTATATTATTACAGAACTTTTAAAAAAAAATTGTGGAAGAGATACAGTTTTAATTGCTTTTGGAGGTGGAGTAATCGGTGATATTACAGGATTTGTTGCTTCTATTTATCAAAGAGGTATAGAATTTATACAAATTCCTACTACTTTACTTTCACAAGTAGATGCTTCTGTTGGTGGAAAAACTGGAGTAAATCATATTTTAGGAAAAAATATGATTGGAACTTTTTTTCAACCTAAAAATGTTATTATTGATTTATTATTTTTATCTACTTTACCAAAAAAAGAATTATTTTCTGGTTTTTCTGAAGTTGTAAAATATTCGATTATTTTTGATAAAAAATTTTTTTTATGGTTAGAAAATAATTTTCTTAATTTAATAAAATTAAATAAAAAATGTTTATTTTATTGTATTAAAAGATGCTGTCAATTAAAAGCAAAAGTTATTTCTATAGATGAAAAAGAACATGGTTGTCGAGCATTGTTAAATTTTGGTCATACTTATGGTCATGCTATTGAATCATATCTTGGTTATAAAAATATATTACATGGAGAAGCTGTATCGATTGGAATGGTTATTGCTTCAAGAACTTCAGAAATTTTTGGATTTTTGAATAATAAAAATATTAATAGAATTATTTCTTTATTAAAGAAATTTAATTTACCTGTGATTCCTCCATATGATATGCCTTTAAAAAAATATATTTTTTATATGAAGAAAGATAAAAAAAATATTTTTGGAAATATACGTTTAATTTTGCCTTATAAAATAGGCGTTGTAAAAATATATGATAATGTTACTGAAAAAATAATTTTTTCTGCAGTAACAAATTCTTTAAAAAATAAAATTTAAGTAGTTTTTAAATTTTTTATGATTAATTATATTTTAATTGGTTGTTAAAAGATATGAATAAAGTTCTTTTGTCTCCTTCTATTTTATCGGCAAATTTTTGTATTTTAGGAAAAGAAATAAAAAATGTTTTAAAATTTGGCGCTGATATGATTCATTTTGATGTTATGGATAATCATTATGTTCCGAATTTAACTTTTGGACCTATGGTTTTAAAATCTATTAGAGATTATAATATTTCTTCGCCAATTGATGTACATATTATGGCAAAACCAGTAGATAGTTTAATTCCTTTATTTGCGAAATCAGGAGCAAGTATAATAACTATTCATCCAGAATCTACTTATCATCTTAATAGAACACTAGATCTTATTAAAGAAAATGGATGTAAAGTAGGTGTAGCTATTAATCCAGCTATATCAATTGATTTTCTTGATGATATTATAGATAAATTAGATATTATATTAATAATGTCTGTAGACCCTGGGTTTTCGAATCAAAAATTTATATCTAATACTTATAAAAAAGTTCAAGCAGTAAAGAAAAAAATATTGAGAAGTAATCGAAATATTTCTATTTCTGTTGATGGAGGTATAAAATTTTGTCATATTTATCCTTTATTAAAATTAGGTGTGAATATTTTTGTTATTGGATCGTATATATTTCGTAATTCAAGTTATAAATCTGTTATTCATAAAATAAAAAATTCTATAATTGATTTTAAGAATTTAGTTGTATAATTTTATATTTTAAAAAATTTTGAGATCTTAAAATAATGAATAAAAAAAAATTAACAGTATTTAGTGCCATTCAACCTTCGGGTCATTTAACTATAGGGAATTATATTAGTGTTTTAAGACATTGGAAAGAAATGCAAAAAAAATATAAATGTATTTTTTGTGTAGCAGATTTGCATTCTTTAACGTCTCTTAATAAAGAAGATAATTTATATAAAAGAAAATCTATTTTAGATACTTTAGCATTGTATTTAGCATGCGGAGTAGATCCACATAAAAGTATTATTTTTATACAATCATCGGTGCATGAACATTCTGAATTAAATTGGATATTAAATTGTAGTACGTATTATAAAGAATTGTTAAGAATGACTCAATTTAAAAATAAATTAACAAATGTTACTAAAAAAATTAATGCAGGATTATTGAATTATCCTACTTTAATGGCTTCTGATATTTTGTTGTATCAAACAGATCTAGTTCATGTAGGAAAAGATCAAAAACAACATATTGAATTAACTAGAAATATAGCTATACGATTTAATTCTTTTTACAAAAAAGTATTTAAAATTCCTAATGTATTAATACACAATTTTGGTTCTAAAATTATGTCTTTAATTGAACCAAATAAAAAAATGTCAAAATCTGATTTTAATAAAAAAAATGTAATATTTTTATTAGAAAATCCAAAAGAAATTTTTAAAAAAATTCAATCTTCTATTACAGATTCTGATTCTCCTTCTAAAATTATTTTTGATACAATAAATAAACCAGGAATTTCAAATTTATTAGTAATTCTTTCAACTTTAAGTGGAAAATCTATATGTAAATTAGAAGAGTATTTTTTAGGAAAATCTTATATATATTTAAAAAAAGAAGTATTTAATATTTTAAATAAGCATATTATAAAAATTCAAAAAAAGTTTTTTATTTATAGAAAAGATGAAGAATTTTTAAAAAATATATCTTTTAAAGGAGCAAAAAAAGCTTCAAAGATAGCTAAAAAAACTTTAAATAGTGTATATGATAGTTTAGGTTTTTTAGAAAAGTTGTAATTTTTTTATCTTTATATATTTTAATAAGTATTTATTAAAATATATAAAAATATCTTTAAAAATTTTTTATTCTTTTATTTTTTTATATTTAAATAAAATAAATATTAAAAAAATTAGAAAATAAAAAATATTAGAAGCAATAAGTGCTGATTTAACTCCTTGAAATTTTACGATTGGGGAAGTTACAAGGAATGTTAGTAAGGTTCCAATAGTTCCAAAAAGAAGAGTAAAATTAATAATTTTTGGAGAAGGTTTTATAGTTTGAATAGAAGCAAGAGTAATTATTATTCCATAAATAGGACTAGAAAAAAATCCTAATAAAGAAATTAAAAATAATGCTAGTGGATAGTTTGTATTTTGAATAAAACAAAACATAATTAAAGTAGAGATTCCAGATAAAAAAATAATAATTTTTTTAAAATTATAAAATTTAAGAAAATAACTAAAGAACCACATTCCAATCATATAACTAAACCAAAAACTACTAATTATTTTACTGGATTGTTTCATATTTATATAAAGATATTTTGCAGAATATTCAGGAATCCAAGATAAAAATCCTAATTGTCCTAAAATATATATTAAAGCTGCAATATATAAAAGAAATATATTTACATTTAATTTATTTGATTGATTATTTATATGATATGCTTGCATTTCATTTTTCATAAATTCAGGCAAAATCATAAGTTTTGAAAAAATAAAAATTATGAAATAAATGCAACCAATTAAACAATATATATAGTTCCATGGAATATTATGAGCGATGAAAAAGATGTTAATAATTGGAAAAATTATTCCTGATATGCTAAAAAATGAATCAGTTAATAGCATTTTTTTAGCTCTTTCTTGTCCATGATATAAATTTGTTATTAAAAATGTGCCTATTGATAAAACCATACCACTAACTAATCCAAAAAATAATATACTAATAGAAAAAATTATTAAATTTTTAGATAAAATTGATAAAATAATTGCCAAAGTAGTTATAATTAATCCGTAATCAAATTGTTGTTTTAGTGGAAATAATTCAAGAAACCACGAACTACAGAATATTGATATTAAAATTCCAAGATTTAAAAAATTAAAAACCGTGCTTGCTTCTGAAATAGGAATTTTAAATTGAGAAGAAATATTTTGTATGACTAATCCAGTAACAGTTATTAATGCACCCATTAAGGCATATGAGAGAAAACTAATGCAAGTTAATTTAATACGATTTTTATATATCATAGTTTTTTAAAATAATTTCGTTAATTTGAATGTTTATTTTTATTTTTAAGATTAGTATATTTTTTATAGATATTTATATATAAAATATACAAAATTTAATTTTATTAAAAGTTTTTATATAAATATTTTTATAAAGAATTTTTTTTAAATTAGATTTTTAAATTTAAAAAAACATTTTTTTTTAAATATATAAAATTTTATATTAAATATATAACATATTTATTAGGAGATTTTTTTTTGATTTATACTATTATTGTAAAAAGCTCAGCATATGGAAAAGAAAATTCTATAAGCGCTCTTTTGTTTTCTCGTGCTTTAATTTTAAAAAATTCACATTTTATAAAAAGCGTTTTTTTTATTAGTAATGGTGTTTTAAATGCTAATAAATTTTTATCTCCTGATGTTCATGAATATGATATAAGAAAAAAATGGAGAATTTTTAGTTTAAAAAATAAAGTTAGATTAAATGTTTGTTTTAGTGCAGCGTTAAGACGTGGTATTATTGGTGTAAAAGAAACATGCAATCAAAAAATTTTAGAAGGAAATTTAGATATTTTTTTTAAAATTTCCAGTTTAGAGAAATTATCTAGAGATATTCAAAAATCTGATCGCGTAATACAATTTTAATTGTTTAAAAAAATTTATTATTTTTTATTATGAAAACTATTGCTATTATTTTTTCTCATTCACCATATGGAAATATTTTAGGTCAAGATGGTTTAGATTGCGCTCTTTCTTTAACATCTTGTACTAAAAAAATAGAGATTTTTTTTATTGGTGATGGAGTATTTCAAATATTAAAGTATAAAAATCCTAAATATATTAAGATATTTGATTATACAAAAAAATTTAAAATGTTAAAAATTTTAGGTGTAAAAAAATTTTATTGTGATCAAATTTCTTTACAAAGTAGAGGTTTATTTAATATTTATAATTTTTCATTTACTGTAAAGATTTTAGAAACAGATATTTTATTTAAAAAATTATCAAATTTTGATCATATATTAAATTTTTAAGGATGATAATTTATGTTACATACATTGATGCAATCTCCATTTAAAAGTAATTTAATTTTATTAAAAAATATTTTTACAAAAAAAGATGATTTTCTTGCTTTACAAGATGGAGTATTAATTTCGGTAAAAAAAAATATTTTTTTAAAAAATAAATTTCTTAAAAAAAAAAAAAATTATGTTTTGTTAAATGATTTAAAAGCTCGTGGTATTTTATTTTCAAAAGTATCTAAGTTTTTTATTCCTATAAATTATAAATATTTTGTTTATTTAACAGAATATCATAAACAACAAGTTGTTTGGTAATTAATAAAATAATTTTCATAAAGATATATTTAAAAAAAAATTAATATATTCATAGAAAGGGATATAAATTATGGTAACTATTAATCAATTAGTTCGTAAAAATAGATTAAAAAAAAATTTAAAAAGTAATGTTCCAGCTTTAGGAAAATGCCCACAAAAAAGAGGAGTATGTTTAAGGGTTTATACCACTACGCCTAAAAAACCAAATTCAGCTCTTAGAAAGGTTTGTCGGGTTAGATTGACAAATGGATTAGAAGTAACAGCTTATATAGGAGGAGAAGGTCATAATTTACAAGAACATTCTGTAATTTTAATTCGTGGAGGTAGAGTAAAAGATTTACCAGGAGTAAGATATCATATTGTTAGAGGGGCTTTAGATTGTTCAGGAGTAAAAGATAGACAAAATGGTCGTTCTAAATATGGAGTTAAAAAGAAAAAAACTTAATTTTTATTAAATTTTTATAAAAATTTTTTCGAGGAAAAAAATTATGCCACGTCGTAAAGTAATTGGTTCAAGAAAAATATTGCCGGATCCAAAATTTTCTTCTGAACTTTTAAGTAAATTTATTAATATATTAATGGTTGATGGAAAAAAATCTATTTCCGAAGTTATAGTTTATAGTGCTTTAAAAGAATTATCGAAAAAAACAGGAAAAAATTCATTAGATTCTTTTGAAAGCGCACTTGAAAAAGTTCGTCCTGTTGTAGAGGTTAAATCTAGAAGAGTTGGAGGATCTACATATCAAGTTCCTATAGAAGTTCGACCAGTACGAAGAAATACATTAGCTATGAGATGGATTATAGAATCTGCTAGAAAACGCACAGATAAATCTATGTCTATTAGATTATTTAATGAACTTTATGATGCTTTATCAAATAAAGGAAATGCTGTAAAGAAAAAAGAAGAAGTACATAAAACAGCAGAAGTTAATAAAGCTTTTGCTCATTATAGATGGTAATTTAAAAATAAGGAAAATTAAGTTGCGTTTTACATCGATTGAAAACTATAGAAATATTGGAATTAGTGCACATATAGATGCTGGTAAAACAACTACAACTGAAAGAATTTTATTTTATACAGGAGTAAATCATAAAATAGGAGAAGTTCATGATGGAGCTGCAACTATGGATTGGATGGAGCAGGAACAAGAAAGAGGAATCACTATTACTTCTGCAGCAACTACAACATTTTGGTCTGGTATGGCAAATCAGTTTTCTTCTCATAGAATAAATATTATAGATACTCCTGGTCATGTAGATTTTACAATAGAAGTAGAAAGATCTATGAGAGTATTAGATGGTGTTGTTATGGTGTATTGTGCTGTTGGAGGAGTTCAACCTCAATCTGAAACGGTTTGGAGACAGGCTAATAAATATAATGTTCCAAGAATTGCTTTTATAAATAAAATGGATAGATTAGGAGCAAATTTTTTAGAAGTAGTCAATCAAATTAAAGTTAGATTAGGAGCAAATCCTATTCCAATTCAGTTATCTATAGGATCAGAAGAAAATTTTGTTGGAATTATAGATTTAATTAAAATGAAAGCAATACATTGGAAAGAAGAAGATCAAGGAATTTCTTTTATTTATAAAAAAATTCCTTCTCATTTATTAAAAGAATCTAAAAAATGGAATCAAAAAATAATTGAATTAGTGGCAGATTCAGATGAAAAATTTATGGAAAAGTATTTTAATGAAGAGCCTTTTACTGAAGATGAAATTAAATTAGTGTTAAGAGAAAAATCTTTAAAAAATGAAGTTGTTTTAGTTACTTGTGGTTCTGCTTTTAAAAATAAAGGAGTTCAAGCTTTATTAGATGCTATTGTTGATTATTTACCATCTCCTATAGATGTAAATTGCGTAAAAGGTATTTCAAATATTAAAAAAAATTGCGTGATTACAAGAAAATCTAAAGATACAGAACCTTTTTCTGCATTAGCTTTTAAAATTTCTACTGATCCTTATGTTGGAAATTTAACATTTTTTAGAGTATATTCAGGTATGATACGTTCAGGTGATACGATTTTAAATTCTATAAAATGTAAACGTGAGCGTTTAGGAAGAATTGTTCAAATGCATGCTAATAAAAGAGAAGAAATAAAAGAAGTATATGCAGGAGATATAGCTGCTGCAATTGGTTTAAAAGATGTAGTTACAGGAGATACTTTATGTGATAAAGAACACCCTATAATTTTAGAAAAAATGGAATTTCCAGAACCTGTTATTTCAATTGCTGTAGAACCTAAAACAAAAGTTGATCAAGAGAAAATGGGAACAGCATTAAATAGATTAGCAAAAGAAGATCCATCTTTTAAAGTATGGACAGATCAAGAATCTAATCAAACAATTATTGCAGGAATGGGAGAATTACATTTAGAAATTATTATTGATCGCATGAAAAGAGAATTTAGTGTT
Source organism: Buchnera aphidicola (Periphyllus testudinaceus) (assembly GCF_964059035.1). Classification (NCBI taxonomy): domain Bacteria; kingdom Pseudomonadati; phylum Pseudomonadota; class Gammaproteobacteria; order Enterobacterales; family Erwiniaceae; genus Buchnera; species Buchnera aphidicola. Next base: position 405,007 of record NZ_OZ060380.1, on the reverse strand, counting down.
GATGCAAATATTGGAAAACCTCAAGTAGCATATAGAGAAACTATTGGAGCAGAAGTAAAAAATATAGAGGGAAAGTATATTAAGCAATCTGGAGGAAGAGGTCAATATGGGCATGTTGTAATAGATATTTTTCCTTTAGAACCAGGATCTAAAGAAGGATATGAATTTATTAATAATATTAAAGGAGGTGTTATTCCAGGAGAATATATACCAGCAGTAAATAAAGGAATACAAGAGCAGTTAAAATTTGGTCCATTAGCAGGTTATCCAGTTTTAGATGTTGGAATTAGATTACATGATGGATCTTATCATGATGTAGATTCTTCAGAAATTGCATTTAAATTAGCAGCTTCTATTGCTTTTAAGAATGGATTTAAACAAGCTAAACCAATTTTATTAGAACCAATGATGATTGTTGAAGTAGAGACTCCTGAAGAGTATATGGGAGATGTTATCGGTGATTTAAATCGTCGTCGGGGAATTATTGAAAGTATGATTGATAAAGATTATAGAAAATTAATTAAAGCATTAGTACCTTTATCAGAAATGTTTGGATATGCTACAGATTTACGTTCTCAAACTCAAGGTCGTGCATCGTATTCAATGGAATTTTTAAAATATTCAGAAACTCCTTATAACATTTCTAAAGATATTATTGAAAAAAAAAATAAGTAATTTTTTGAAAAATATAAAATTTTAATTTTTATTACAAGGTTAAATTATGTCAAAAGAAAAATTTAAACGTTCAAAAGTTCATATTAACGTTGGAACAATAGGTCATGTAGATCATGGAAAAACTACTTTAACAGCAGCTATTACTACTGTTTTATCAAAAACTTATGGCGGATCTGCTCGTGCTTTTGATCAAATAGATAACGCTCCAGAAGAAAAAGCTCGAGGAATTACAATTAACACTTCGCATGTTGAATATGATACAAAAAATAGACATTATGCTCATGTTGATTGTCCAGGTCATGCAGACTATATTAAAAATATGATTACTGGAGCAGCTCAAATGGATGGAGCAATATTAGTTGTTGCTGCTACTGATGGTCCAATGCCTCAAACTAGAGAACATATTTTACTTGGAAGACAAGTAGGAGTTCCTTATATAGTTGTATTTTTAAATAAATGCGACATGGTTGATGATGAAGAGTTATTAGAATTAGTAGAAATGGAAGTAAGAGATTTATTAACTCAATATGAATTTCCAGGTGATGATACTCCAATTATTAGAGGTTCCGCTTTAAAAGCTTTAGAAGGAGATTCAAAATGGGAAGAGAAAATAATTGATTTAGCTAATACATTAGATACTTATATTCCAGAACCAAAAAGATCAATAGATGAACCATTTTTATTGCCTATAGAAGATGTTTTTTCTATTTCTGGAAGAGGAACTGTTGTTACTGGAAGAGTAGAGAGAGGAATTATAAAAGTTGGAGAAGAAGTTGAAATAGTTGGTATAAAACCTACTACAAAAACTATTTGTACTGGTGTAGAAATGTTTAGAAAATTATTAGACGAAGGTAGAGCTGGAGAAAATATTGGAGTTTTATTAAGAGGAACTAAAAGAGATGATATAGAAAGAGGGCAAGTATTGTCTAAACCAGGAAGTATTTTACCTCATATAAAATTTGAATCTGAAGTATATGTTTTATCTAAAGAAGAAGGAGGAAGACATACACCTTTTTTTAAAGGATATAGACCTCAATTTTATTTTAGAACAACAGATGTTACTGGTTTTGTTGAGTTACCTAGTGATGTTGAAATGGTTATGCCAGGAGATAATATAAAAATTACAGTAACTTTAATACATCCTGTAGCGATGTCTGATGGTTTAAGATTTGCAATTAGAGAAGGTGGAAGAACGGTTGGAGCAGGAGTCGTTTCTAAAGTTATTAGTTAAATTAATATATAAAAAGAATATAATATTTATTATAATAATCAAGAAAAGATTCTTCTTTTCTTGATTGAAATTTTTATTATTCACAATTTTTAATTATATTTTTATTAAAAAAAAATATAAAAAAAAAATAATAATATATATATATTTAGAATATAATATTTAGTATTAGTTTGTAAAAAATTTTGTTTTATAATATTATTTATAGATAAATAGTAAAAATTTTAGTATTTATTCAAATCGTTCTAATATTTTTATTAAATATTAGAATAAATTATTCTAAAATGCTCTCTAATAATTTATAGAGAGTAATTTTTAGTTTTTATTATAATTAATAATTGGAGTTCTGATAACATGCAGAACCAAAGAATTCGTATTCGTTTAAAAGCTTTTGATCATAAATTAATAGATTATTCTACTGCAGAAATTGTAAATACTGCAAAAAGAACAGGCGCTCAAGTAAGAGGCCCTATACCTTTACCGACAAGAAAAGAAAAATTTACTGTTTTAATTTCTCCTCATGTAAATAAAGATGCACGTGATCAATATGAAATTCGTACACATAAAAGATTAATAGATATTGTTGAGCCTACTGAAAAAACAGTTGATGCCTTAATGCGATTAGATCTTGCTGCAGGTGTAGATGTTCAAATTAGTTTAGGCTAATAATTTAACTTAAAGGAGTTAATAAATAATTGTGCTTGGATTAGTGGGTAAAAAAATTGGTATGACGAGAATTTTTAATAAAGAAGGGCATTCTACTCCTGTAACTGCTATTGAAATTACTGAGAATAGAATAACTCAAATTAAAAACAAAATTTTTAAAAAATTTTTTATGGTTCAGTTGACAACAGGAATAAAAAAAATACATTCTTTAAATAAACCAGAATTAGGTCATTTTAAAAAAAATAACATTGTTCCTGGTCGTGGTTTATGGGAATTTAAAGTATCTTTAGAGAACAAATTTTCTGTAGGTCAAATTATTGATGTTGATTTTTTTAAGAACATTAAAAAAGTTGATATAACTGGATTTTCAAAAGGAAAAGGTTTTTCTGGAACTATTAAACGTTGGAATTTTTCTTCACAAGATGCTTCTCATGGAAATTCTTTATCTCATCGAGCTCCTGGTTCTATCGGGCAAAATCAAACTCCAGGTAGAGTTTTTAAAGGCAAAAAAATGGCTGGTCATTTAGGAAATAAAAAAATTACTATACAAAGTTTATTAGTTATGAAAATTAATAAAAAAAATAATTATATTTTAATAAAAGGATCTGTTCCTGGAGCATTAGGTGGAGATTTAATTATTAAACCTGCTATTAAAAAGAATTAAGGAGTATATTAATGGAATTAATATTAAAAGATACACAGGAAGTTATTAAGATTTCTAAGTCTGTTTTTGGTTGTAAATTTAATAAATTTTTAGTGCATCAGGTATTAAAATCTTATTCCTCTTCTCAAAGAAAAGGAACAAAAGCTCAAAAAAGTCGCGCTGAAGTTTCTGGTTCTGGAAAAAAACCTTGGCGTCAAAAGGGAACCGGAAGAGCACGTGTTGGATCTATTCGAAGTCCTATTTGGAGATCGGGTGGTGTAACTTTTGCTGCAAAACCTAAAAGTTATAAGAAAAAAATTAATAAAAAAATGTATAGAGGCGCTTTAAAGTGTATTTTTTCTGAATTGATAAAAAAAAAAAAGTTAATAGTTTTAAAAAAATTTAATATAGATTATCCAAAAACAAAAAAATTGTTACAGGAATTAAAAATTTTAAATTTAACAAATGCTTTAATTATACAAAAAATTTTGGATAAAAATATTTTATTAGCTTCTAGAAATTTATATAAAGTAACAGCAATTAGTTTAAAATTTCTTCATCCTCTAATTTTATTACATCATTCTTATGTTTTAATAACATTAAAAGCTTTAAAAAATATAGAGGAAAAACTTTTATGATACATAAAAACTTTTTATTTAAAACAATACGTTCTATACATATTTCTGAAAAATCTAATCAATGTAAAGAAAAAAATAATGTAATGATTTTTAAAGTTCATAAAAATTCTACAAAACGTGAAATTAAAATATCTGTATCAAAAATGTTTCAAATAAAAGTTAAAAAAGTAAATTTATTAAATGTGAAAGGTAAAATTAAAAAAAAAGGAAAAAATCTTACTAAACCAAAATCTTGGAAAAAAGCTTATATATTTTTTCAAGAAAATCAAAATTTAGATTTTTTAACTAACAGTTAAGAATATATTAGAGAATAGTTTATGGCAATTATAAAATGTAAACCCACATCTCCTGGTCGAAGGCATGTAATAAAAGTAGTTAATTCAGATTTATATAAAGGTAAACCTTTTTCTAAATTATTACAAAAAAAAAATAAAAGCGGGGGAAGAAATAATCAAGGTAGAATTACTACAAGACATATAGGTGGAGGTCATAAAAAATTATATCGTATTATAGATTTTAAAAGAAATAAAGATAATATTTTAGCAACTGTAATACGTTTAGAATATGATCCGAATCGTTCATCAAATATTGCATTGATTTTATATAAAGATGGTGAATATAATTATATTTTAGCACCAAAGGGGCTTAAAATAGGATCTAAAATTTGTTCTGGAATAAATTCAAAAATAAAGATAGGAAATTCATTACCAATGTATAAAATTCCAGTTGGCTCATTAATTCATAATGTTGAGTTAAAACCTGGAAAAGGTGGTCAACTTGCACGTTCAGCTGGAAGTTATTTACAAATTATTTCTAAAGAATTAAATTATATTAATGTTCGTATGCGTTCGGGTGAAATGAGAAAAATTTTATCTTGTTGTAGAGCTACGATTGGTGAAGTTGGAAATTCTGAGCATATGTTAAAAGTTTTAGGAAAAGCAGGTGCATCATGTTGGAGAGGAATTAGACCTACTGTACGAGGCACTGCCATGAATCCTGTAGATCATCCTCATGGTGGAGGTGAAGGTAGAAATTTTGGAAAACATCCAGTTACACCTTGGGGAGTTCAAACTAAGGGTAAAAAAACTAGAAAAAATAAAAGAACTAAAAAATTTATTATACGTTCTCGTAAAAAATAATTTAACATAGGATATTTTATGCCTCGATCTTTGAAAAAAGGACCGTTTATTGATGAAAGTTTATTAAAAAAAATAGAATTAGCAATTTTGAAAAAAGATAAAAGACCTATTAAAACTTGGTCTAGACGTTCTACAATTTTTCCAAATATGATAGGATTAACAATTTCTATACATAATGGAAAACAACATATTCCTGTTTTTATTACAGATGAAATGGTTGGTCATAAATTAGGAGAGTTTTCTTTAACTAGAACTTATAGAGGACATTCAGCTGATAGAAAAATAAAAAAACGTTAAATTTTTTAAAAAATAGGATAAATTTGTGAATATTGTAGCAAAATATAAAAAAGCTCGTTCTTCTGCTCAAAAATTAAGATTAGTAGCAGACTTAATACGTGGAAAAAAAGTTGATAAAGCTTTAGATATTTTAAATTTTTCTAATAAAAAAGCATCGTTTTTAATAAAAAAAGTACTTGAATCTGCTATTTCTAATGCAGAAAATAATAAAGGATTAGATATAGATCTATTAAAAATTAGTCAAATTTTAATAGATGAAGGTCCAACTATGAAGCGAATGATGCCTAGAGCTAAAGGAAAAGCAGATCAAATTTTAAAACGTACTAGTCATATTACAATTGTAGTTTCAGATTAAAAATTTTGGAGATAATACAATAATGGGACAAAAAGTACATCCACATGGAATGAGATTAGGAATTATAAAACAATGGAATTCTATATGGTTTGCAGAAAGTAAAGATTTTTCTAATTATTTAAGTAACGATTTTAAAGTTCGTACATTTCTTATGAAAAAGTTGTGTAGAGCATCAGTTTCTAAAATTGTTATAGAAAGACCTTCAAAAACTATGAAGGTAACTATATATACTGCTCGACCAGGAATTGTAATTGGAAAAAAAGGAGAGGATATAGAAAGTTTAAGAAAAGAAATTTCTAGTATATCTCAAGTTCCTTCTCAAATTACTATTTCTGAAATTAAAAAACCAGAATTAGATTCGAAATTAGTTGCAGATAATATAGTTTCTCAATTAGAAAGACGGGTTATGTTTAGAAGAGCTATGAAACGAGCAATACAAAATTCTATGAGAAATGGAGCTCAAGGTATTAAAGTAGAAATTAGTGGTAGATTAGGTGGAGCAGAAATAGCTAGAACAGAATGGCAAAGAGAAGGAAGAGTTCCATTACATACTTTAAGAGCAGATATTGATTATAGTTCTTTAGAAGCACATACTACTTATGGAGTAGTCGGAGTAAAAGTTTGGATTTTTAAGGGAGAAATTTTAAGCGGAATGCCAAAAATTAAAAAAATTCCATTAAATGTTCAATTTTTAAAACAAAACAAAAGACTTCTGAAGTAAGGAGAATTTTTTAAAATGCTTCAACCTAAAAAAACAAAATTTAGAAAAATGCATAAAGGACGTAATAGAGGTTTAATTTTTAATGATAGTATCATTTTTGGATCTTATGGTTTAAAAGCTATTACAAGAGGTCGTTTAACTTCTCGTCAAATTGAATCAGCTCGAAGAAGTATTGCAAGATATATTAAAAGATTAGGTCAAGTTTGGATACGTATTTTTCCTGATAAGCCTATTACTCAAAAACCATTAGAAGTTCGTATGGGAAAAGGGAAAGGAAATGTAGAATATTGGGTTTCTTTAATACAACCTGGAAAAATTTTATATGAAATTAATGGAATTTCTGAATCTCTTGCTCGTGAAGCATTTAAATTGGCAGCAGCAAAATTACCTGTAAAAACAATATTTGTATTAAAATCGGAAAATTAATGAATACAAAACAATTGAGACAAAAAGATTCTAAATTTCTTCAGATAGAATTATTAAGTTTATTTAAAGAACAATTTAATTTACGTATGCAATTATCTTCTAAAAAATTAACTCAAACTCATTTATTAAAAATAAATAGAAAAAATATTTCTGTTATTAAAACTCTTTTGTTTGAAAAGGAATTATTAAATGTCAGAAAAAAATAAATTTTTGCAAGGTTATGTAATAAGTAATAAAATGCAAAAATCTATAATTGTAGCTGTAGATCGATTTATTAAACATCCAATTTATAAAAAATTTATAAAAAGGAGAACTAAATTTCATGTACATGATAAATTAAATGAATGTTCTATAGGAGATAAAGTTTTTATTAAAGAATGTAGACCGATTTCAAAAACAAAATCTTGGATTTTAGTTGATATTATAAAAAAATGTATTTCTTAAAGAATAAAATTTAGAAAACATGATAAAGAATTTAGCTTCATGTTTTCTAGAATAAAAAATAGTTTTTTAAAAAAAATGTACAAAAAAAGGAAAAAATTATATTATGATACAGGAGCAAACTATATTAAATATTGCCGATAATTCTGGTGCTCGTTCTGCAATGTGTATTAAAGTTTTAGGAGGTTCTAAGCGTAGATATGCAAATATTGGAGATGTTATTAAAATTACTATAAAAGAAGCTATTCCAAGAGGTAAAGTTAAAAAAGGAGAAGTTTTAAAAGCTGTTATAGTGCGTACTAAAAAAGGTATTAGAAGATCTGATGGTTCATTAATTCGGTTTGATAGTAATTCTTGTGTTGTTTTAAATAATAATGAACAACCTATTGGAACCAGAATTTTTGGACCAGTAACTCGAGAATTACGTACAGAGAAATTTATGAAAATTATTTCTTTAGCTCCGGAAGTATTATAAAAATATAGGTATTCATATAACAATGGCATCTAAAATAAGATTAAATGATCGAGTAATTGTTTTAACTGGAAGAGATAAAAAAAAAATTGGAATTGTTAAAAAAATTTTATCTAAAGAAAAAGTTATTGTAGAAGGAATAAACATGGTTACTAAACATCAAAAACCTATTCCATCTCAAAATCAATCTGGGGGAATTATTAAAAGAGAGTCTTATATTCATGTTTCTAATATTTCTTTAATAAATCCTAAAACAAATAAACCAGATAGAATAGGATTTAAATTTAAAAAAGGAAAAAAAATAAGATTTTTTAAATCTAACAATTTATGTATACAGTAATTTGGAATACAATTATGAGTGATATGTATAGTTTTTATAAAAAAAATATAGTTCCAAAAATGATGAAACAATTTCGTTATAAATCTTTAATGCAAGTTCCTAAAATTAATAAAATTGTATTAAATATGGGAGTTGGAGAAGCGATATCAAATAAAAAAAAATTAGATTATGCAATTTCTGATTTGTCTCTTATATCAGGTCAAAAACCGGTTGTAACTAAAGCTAGAAAATCTATTGCTGGTTTTAAAATTAGACAAGGATATATGATTGGATGCAAAGTAACTTTAAGAGGATTAAGAAAATGGCATTTTTTAAATAAATTAATAAATATTGCTATGCCTAGAATTAGAGATTTTAGAGGATTTTCTAAACGTTCTTTTGATGGTTTTGGAAATTATAATTTAGGAATTAAAGAACAAATTATTTTTCCTGAAATTGATTATGATAAAATTGATAAAATTCGAGGATTAGATATTTCTATTATTACTACAGCAAAATCAAATTTAGAGGGTTTTTCTTTATTATCAAGATTTAATTTTCCTTTTCGGAATAAATAAAAAAGGTATGTATTAAAATGGCTAAACAATCTATGAAAGCAAGAGAAATAAAAAGAATTAATTTGTCAAAAAAATTTTATAAAAGAAGAATACAATTAAAATTAATGATTTTAGATCTTAATGTATCTAAAAAAGAACGTTGGAAATCTGTTTTAAAGTTACAAAAATTACCAAGAGATTCTAGTTTATCAAGACAAAGAAATCGTTGTTGCTTAACAGGAAGACCTCATGGTTTTTTAAGAAAATTCGGATTAAGTAGAATTAAGTTAAGAGAAGCAGCTATGAGAGGAGAAATACCAGGGTTAAGAAAATCAAGTTGGTAAAAAATATAATTTTAATTTTTGGGAAAAATATTATGAGTATGCATGATCCTATCTCAGATATGTTTGTTCGTATTAGAAATGGACAATCTGCTAATAAAATTTCAGTAATAGTTCCTTTTTCTAATTTTAAAAAAGAAATTGTTATTTTATTAAAAAAAGAAGGTTATATAAAAGATTTTTTTATAAAAAAATCTTTAAAATCTTCTTTAGAAATATTTTTAAAGTATTTTAAAGGAAAACCAGTTATTGAAATCATTAAAAGAGTAAGTAAACCTGGATTAAGAGTATATAAAAAAAAAAATGATCTTCCTAAAGTTATGTCTGGATTAGGAATTTCTATTATTTCTACTTCAAAAGGAATTTTGTCAGATAAGGAAGCAAAGAAAAAAGGTTTAGGTGGCGAAATTGTTTGTTATGTTTCTTAACTAGGAGAAAGTCATGTCTAGAATTGCTAAACGCTCAATAATTGTCCCTGATGATATTGAAATTATATTAAATAATAAAAATATCACAGTAAAGGGAAAGAAAGGTGTTTTAAAACGTGATTTTAATTCTTTAGTACAAATAAATTTGGAAAATAAAATATTAAGTTTTAAATCTAAAAACTCTACTTCTAATGGTTGGATGCAAGCTGGAACAGTACGATCTTTAATTAATTCTATGATATTAGGTGTTACTTATGGATTTTCTAAGAAATTAATTTTAGTTGGAGTTGGTTATAAGTTTTCTTTAGAAAATTCTACAGTAAAAAAAATAATAATGTCATTAGGTTATTCACATAATGTTATATATTTACTTCCGTGTGGAATTGATGTTGAATTATTATCTTCTACAGAGATTTTAATTAAAGGGATAGATAAACAATTAGTTGGGCAAGTTTCAGCAAATTTAAGACTTCATAGAAAACCAGATTCGTATAAAGGAAAAGGAATACGTTATTTTAATGAATTTGTTAAAATAAAAGAGGCGAAAAAAAAATAGTATGATTAGTTTTAATGTTAAAAATAAAATTAGAAAAAAAAGATCTTTAAAAATTAGATTTAAATTAAAATCTTTAAAGTCAGTTCGTTTAGTAATTCATAGAACTTCTCGTCATATGTACGCTCAAGTTATTTCTTCTGATAATTATTCTATAATAGCTGTTGCTTCTACTTTAGAAAAAAAAATTAATTGTAATTTAAATTATACTGGAAATAAAAAAGCTGCTCAATTTGTTGGGAAAATTATAGCAGAAAGAGCATTAAAAAAAGGAGTTAAACGAGTTTCTTTTGATCGTTCAGGTTTTAAATATCATGGAAGAATTGAAGCATTAGCAAATTCCGCTCGTAAATTTGGTCTTCGGTTTTAAGGAAAAATGATTTATGATAAATGAAAAAAAAAATGTTGGAGAATTACAAGAAAAATTAATTACAGTAAATCGTGTTTCAAAAACTGTAAAAGGAGGTAGAATTTTTTCTTTTACTGCATTAACTGTAGTAGGGAATAAAAATGGAAAAGTAGGTTTTGGGTATGGAAAAGCTAGAGAAGTTCCTTTTGCTATTCAAAAAGCTATGGAACGTGCTAAAAAAAATATGATTAGTTTTGAATTAAAAAATAAAACTTTACAGCATTCTATTGTAGAATCTTATACAAGTTCTAAAATATTTATGAAACCAGCTTCTGAAGGAACAGGAATAATTGCTGGAGGAGCTATGAGAGCCGTATTAGAAGTTTCTGGAGTTCAAAATGTTTTAGCAAAAACATATGGTTCTACTAATCCAATGAATGTTGTTCGAGCAACAATTAATGGATTATTAAATATGAAATCTCCAAAAGAAATAGCTGAAAAACGAAATAAATCTATTCAAGAAATTTTAGAGTAAAAATTATGGAAAAAATTTTGATTATAAAACAAATAAAAAGTAGTATTGGAATACTTCCAAAACATAAATTAACTTTAAAGGGATTAGGATTACGATATATTAATCATACTGTACAAAGAAAAAAAAATAAATCTATTATTGGTATGGTTAAAAAAATTTCTTATATGTTACAAGTTAAATAGGTAAAATATATGTATCTAAATACTATATTTATAAATTGTAAAAAAAAAAAAAAAAACGTGTAGGTAGAGGTATTGGATCTGGATTAGGAAAAACTTCTGGAAGAGGTCATAAAGGACAAAAATCTAGAACTGGGAGTAGTATTCGTAGAGGATTTGAAGGTGGGCAAACTCCATTTTATAGAAGAATTCCAAAATTTGGTTTTATTTCACGAAAAAAAAAAATAAAAGCAGAATTAAAATTATCTGAGTTATCTCGATTAAGTGAGAATATAATAAATTTAGAAATTTTAAAAAAAAGAAATATTATTAAATCATATATTCAGCATGTTAAAATTATTTCTTCTGGAAAATTCTCTAGAGTTTTAGTAATTAAAGGATTATCTGTGACTAAAGGGGCTCGTATTATTATTGAATCTTATGGAGGAAAAATAGAGGAATCATAAATAATAATGGATAATAAAAAAATAAAACTAAATAATAAAAATTCTATAAAAAATTTTTCTGAAATTAAAAAAAGATTTTTATTTTTAATATTTTCTTTAATAGTTTTTCGTTTAGGTTCATTTATTCCAGTTCCAGGAATTGATACTTTATCTTTATCTCAGTTATTAAAAAATCAACAAGGAACTTTTGTTGAAATGTTGAATATGTTTTCTGGAGGATCTTTAAATCGAGCATCAATTTTTTCATTAGGAATTATGCCATATATTTCCTCTTCAATAATAATTCAATTATTAACATTTATATATCCTTCTTGGAAGGAATTGAAAAAAGAAGGTGAATCAGGACGTATTAAAATTAATCAATATACTAAATATTTAACTGTATTTTTATCGATTATTCAAGCGATTGGAATATCTTTAAGTTTACCTAACATTCCTGGAATGAGGCAATTAATTTTTCATTTAGATTTTTATTTTTATATAACAGCAATAATTAGTTTAGTAACTGGAACAATTTTTTTAATATGGATAGGAGATTTAATTACAGAATATGGATTAGGGAATGGAATTTCAGTAATTATTTTTTCAGGAATAATAGCAAATTTACCTATTGCTATAGCTCATACTTTAGAAGATTTAAAATTTAAAAATTTAAGTTTTAGTATGTTATTTATAATAATTTTTTTAATTTTTTCTATTATTTATATGGTTGTTTTTATAGAAAGAAGTCAAAGAAAAATTACTATTTATTATTCAAATAGACAACAAAAAAATTATTTATACTCTTCTCATACAGCTCATTTACCTTTAAAAATAAATATGTCTGGAGTTATTCCGGCTATTTTTTCTTCTACTATTGTTTTGTTTCCAGTAACAATTATTTCGTGGATTAGAGGAAGTAATTTAAAATCTCATGTTTTTTTAAATTTTATGTATGAAAACTTACAACCAGGTAAATTAATTTATATATTTTTATATACGATATCTATAATTTTCTTTTGTTTTTTTTATACAAATTTAGCTTTTAATTCTCGAGAAACTTCTGATAATTTAAAAAAATCTGGTGCTTTTATTAAAGGTATTCGTCCAGGTGAAAATACTTCAAATTATATTAAAAAAATTATGTTTAAATTAACTTTTATTAATTCTATGTATATTGTTTTTATATGTTTAATACCTGATTTTATGCGTTTTTTTATGCATGTTCCATTTTATTTTGGAGGAACATCGTTATTAATAGTAGTAGTTGTAATTATTGATTTGTTAACTCAATTGCAAACATTAGTAGTGTCTAATCAATATAAATCTTCTTTTAGAAGAGCAAATTTAAATTTACAAAAATAAATATTTTTTTGTATAGTAGGTAGAAAAATATGAAAGTACGCACATCTATAAAAAAACTATGTAGAAATTGTAAAATTATACGTAGAAAAAATGTGGTTCGTGTTATTTGTAGTAATGATCCAAAACATAAACAAAGACAAGGTTAATATCTTTTAAAAAATTTTGAATTTTTTAATTTAAACTATTTTAAATATATTTATAGTAAATAAGGAGTTTTTAAAATTGACTCGTATAGCAGGAATTAATATTCCTGATAATAAACGTATAATAATTTCTTTAACATCGATTTATGGAATAGGTAAATCTCGTTCTAGATTAATTTGTCGTTCTTTAAAAATAGATGAATGTGTATATGTTTCTAAATTAGATAAAGAAAAATTAGAAGAATTAAGATCTATTGTATTAAAATTTGTAGTAGAAGGTGATTTAAGAAGAGAAAAAACATTAAAAATTAAACGATTAATAGATCTTGGGTGTTATCGAGGAGTTCGTCATCGTAGAAAATTACCTGTTCGTGGACAGAGGACAAAAACTAATGCACGTACTAGAAAAGGCCCTCGTAAATTAATAAAAAAATAATTTAGGTATTTAGAATTATGCCAAAAAAAAAGATTCGAATAAAAAAACGTATTAAAAAACAAATAACAGATGGTATTGCACATATTTATGCTTCTTTTAATAATACAATTGTTACTATTACCGATAAAAAAGGAAATTCTTTAGGTTGGGCAACGTCTGGAGGTTCTGGATTTAGAGGATCTAGAAAATCTACACCTTTTGCAGCACAAGTAGCTGCAGAAAAATGCGCAGAAAAAATTAAAGATTATGGTATAAAAAATTTAGATGTAATGGTAAAAGGTCCTGGACCAGGAAGAGAGTCTACGATTAGAGCTTTAAATTCTGCAGGATTTCGTATTACAAATATTACTGATGTTACACCTATTCCTCATAATGGATGTAGACCTCCTAAAAAAAGAAGAGTGTAATTTTTTATTAAAGTTTTGATAGAGAATATTATGGCAAAATATTTAGGTCCAAAATTAAAATTAAGTCGAAGAGAAAAAACTGATTTATATCTAAAATCTGGATTAAGGCCTATTGGATCAAAATGCAAAATTGATCATTTACCAGGACAACATGGAATAAGAAAACAAAGATTATCAGATTATGGAGTACAATTACGAGAGAAGCAAAAAGTACGAAGATTATATGGTGTATTAGAAAAACAATTTTGTAATTATTATAAAATGGCTTCAAAATATAAAGGAAATACTGGAGAAAAGTTGTTACAGATATTAGAAAATAGACTTGATAATATAGTTTATAGAATGGGATTTGGTTCAACTAGGTCTGAAGCTAGGCAATTAGTAAATCATAAATCTATTACTGTAAATAATGTAATTGTAAATATACCTTCATTTCAAGTTTCTGTAAATGATGTTATTGAAGTACGAAAAAAATTTAAAAAACATTTAAGAATACAAGCTTCTTTAGAATTGTTTGAACAAAAAGAATTAGCATCTTGGATAGAAGTAAATGTAAAAAAAATGAAAGGAGTTTTTAAAAGAATTCCAGATAGATCAGATTTATCATCTGAAATAAATGAACATTTAATTGTAGAGCTTTATTCTAAATAATATTTTTTAAAGGTTTCACATAATGTCAGATTTATTAATAAATTTTTTAAAACCTCGTTTAGTTGATATTAAAAAATTCAGCTTAACTCATTCTAAAGTTACTTTAGAACCCTTAGAAAGAGGTTTTGGGCATACATTAGGAAATGCGTTACGTAGAATTCTTTTATCTTCTATGCCTGGATGCGCTGTGACAGAAGTTGAAATAGATGGAATTTTGCATGAATATAGCACTAAAGAAGGAATTAAAGAAGATATATTAGAGATATTACTAAATTTAAAAAAATTAGCTGTTAAAATTCATGGAAAAAATTCTTCTTATTTAATGTTAAAAAAAAAAGGAATAGGTGTTGTTACTGCATCTGATATAAAATGTGATTCAAGCGTTGAAATTGTTAAGTTAAGTCATGTTATATGCAATTTAACAGATGATAATGCATCTATAAATATGAAGATTAAAGTTCAAAGAGGTCGAGGATATTCTCCTGCTTCTTCTCGAATAAAAACTGAAGATAATGAAAGTTATATAGGTAGATTATTAATAGACGCATGTTATAGTCCTATTGATCGTGTTTCTTATCAAGTTGAAGCTGCTAGAGTAGAACAAAGAACCGATTTAGACAAATTAATTATAGAATTGGAAACTAATGGAACTATTGATCCAGAAGAATCTATTAGAAAAGCAGCTACTATTTTATCAGATCAATTAGAATCTTTTGTAGATTTAAAGGATATTTGTAAACCAGTAGAAAAAGTTATAAAACCTGAATTTGATCCAATTTTATTAAAACCTGTTGATGATTTAGAATTAACCGTTCGATCTGCAAATTGTTTAAAAGCAGAATCTATACATTATATTGGAGATTTAATACAAAAAACTGAAGTAGATTTATTAAAAACTCCAAATCTGGGAAAAAAATCATTAACTGAAATAAAAGATATATTATCTTCTCGAAATTTATTTTTAGGAACTAAATTACATAATTGGCCTCCTGAAAGTATTACAGAAGAATAAAAAATGCATAGAGAAAGGAATATGATAGATTATGCGACATCAAAAAGTTGGTCGTAAATTAAATAGAAAAAGTAGTCATTTAAAGGCTATGTTAAAAAATTTAATTTGTTCATTAATAAAATATGAGAAAATTAAAACTACTTTAGCTAAGTCGAAAGAATTAAGACGAAAAGTAGAACCAATTATTACGATTTCTAAAATTGATAATTTATCCAATAGAAGATTAATATTTTCAAGAATTCGAAATAATTTTATTGTTTATAAATTATTTAAAGATATAGGTCCATTTTTTTTAAATAGGCCAGGTGGGTATATAAAAATTGTAAAATGTGGGTTTCGATCTGGAGATAACTCTCCAATGGCATATATTTTATTAGTAAACAGAGAACAAAGAATAGAAAATAAAAGTAAATCTTAAAATTAATTATATGTTTAGAAATTTTATAAAAAACAAACGGCATAAGATGCCGTTCTGTTTTTTATTTTAATTTAAAAAATATTATTTTAATTTCTTATGATGGTTTTTTATTTAAATTAGTACCTATTTTAAATAAATCTTTATAAGAATGTATTATATTTTTAGTTGTAATTTTTTTTTTTCCTGGAATTTGAAGTATTTTAATATTAATTAAATTTTTTTTTGTTGTAATAAAAATTCCATGCTTGTTTATTTTAATAATTTTTCCAGGAATATTTTTATTGGAATTTTTTACTACTTTTACTTTCCAAATTTTAATCATAATTTCTTTTATAAAAAAAAATGATCCTGGCCATACAATAAATGCTCTAATTTTTTGTTCTATTTTTTTTGCACTTGAGTTCCAATTTATTAATCCATCTATTTTATTAATTTTTTTTGTATATGTTGCATTTTTTTCTTTTTGTTTAATTTTTTTAATTTTTTTTAAAAATATCTTTTTTAAACATTTTATTAATGATTGTTTTCCAAGTATTGATAGTTTTTTTATTAATGTTTTATATGTTTCGTTTTTTTTTATTATTAAAGATTTTTGATATAAAATATCACCTGAATCTATTTTTTCATTTATTTGTATAATAGTAATTCCAGTTTTTTTTTTTCCTTGAATAAGAGAATATTGTATTGGGGAAGGTCCTCTTAATTTAGGTAAGAGTGAAGTATGTATATTAATACAACCAAAAGTAAATAAATTAATTATTTTTTTAGGTATTAATAAACCATATGATACTACTATCATAATATCTGGTTTTTTTTTTTTTAAATATTTATAAATTTTTTTTGAATTTAGAGATTTTGGTTGAATTATATTTAACTTATTTTTTAATGAAATTTTTTTTACTTCAGAAAAAGTTTTGTTTTTTTTATTAAATTTATTATCTTTTTTGGTAATTACATTTAATATATTTAATTTATTTATAAGTAATTCGTGTAAATGTTCAGAAGAAAATTTGTTTGTTCCAGCAAAAACAATTTTTTTATTTTTCATTTTTTTTAATTTTTTTTTCAATTCTATTTCTTTTTAAAGGAGATAAATAATCTATAAATAATATTCCTTTTAAATGATCTATTTCATGTTGTATGCAAACAGATAAAATAGATTTTGCATGTAAAATTATTTTTTTTCCAAAAATATTGAAAGCTTTTACAGTGATGAATTTAGATCTAGAATTAGTTATATATTCATATTTTGGAATAGATAAACATCCTTCTTTAATATAAATTTTTCCAGATTGTTTTAAAATTTTTGGATTAATTAATACTAAAGGTTTTTTTAAAGGATATATTTTATCTATTATTATTATTTGACGATTAATTTGTACTTGTATAGCAGCTAATCCAATTCCATTCGTTTTATTCATAGTTTCAAACATATCATTTACTGTTTTTTTTAAATTTTTATTAAATTTTGTAACTGGTTTAGCTATATTTCGTAGTTTTATGTTTGGGTATTTTAGTATTTTTAAAATTGACATAATTAATTTATTTTTTTATTTTAAATTGAACTTAAAATTTTAGTATATATGAAATTATATTTTTAAATATAAATATTTTAAAATTATTTTTTTAAAAAATTTGTTAGGATTGGTTAAATGAATAAAAATTTTTTTCAATCTTTAAAATATTGTATAAGAAAATTACATAAAAAAAAAGTTATTGCTTATCCTACTGAATCAATTTTTGGATTAGGATGTGATCCAGATAGTGAGTATGCAGTGAAAAAATTATTATTTTTAAAAAATAGAAGTGTTAATAAAGGATTTATAATATTATCTAGTAATTATAATCAATTACTTCCATATATTATAGAAAAAAAAATTTTAAAAAAAAAAGATGTTTTATTACAAAATAAAAGTTTTTTAACTTATCTTGTTCCAGCAAATCCAAGAATACCTTTTTGGTTAACTGGAAATTCTAAATTTATAGCAGTGAGAATTACAAAAAATAAGTTTATTAAAAATTTATGTTTATTTTTTGGAAAACCAATTATTTCTACTAGTGCTAATATTTCTGGAAATAAACCTTGTATAAATTCTCAAGAAATTAAAGATATTTTTGGAAAAAATTTTCCAATATTAGAAGGTTTTTTAGGAAATAAAAAAAAACCTTCAAAAATTATTAATTTGTTAACTGGAGAAAAAATTCGTGGTTAATTTGTATAAAAATAAATTTTATGCTGTTTTTGGAAATCCTATTAATCATAGTAAATCTCCTGATATACATAATTTTTTTTATAAGTTATATAGTTTAGATTATAAATATATAAAAATATGCGCTTCAAAAAATTTTTTTTTAAAAGATATTTTATCTTTTTTTAATAAAGGAGGTAAAGGAGCAAATATAACTCTTCCTTTTAAAGAAAAAATTTTTTCTTTATGTAATGAAATTACTAAAAGAGCTCAAATTTCTGGTTCTATTAATACATTAAAAAAATTCGATAATGGAAATATTTTAGGAGATAATACTGATGGAATTGGTTTTTTGTCTGATTTATTATTTCATAATATTGTTAAAAAAAAATTTAATTTATTAATTATTGGAGCTGGTGGAGCTGCGAAAGGAGTTATATATCCTTTATTACAATTTGGATGTAATATTTTTCTTACAAATAGAACTTTTGAAAGAGCGAAAATTTTGTCAAATAAATTTAAAAACTTTGGAAATATTGAATCTATTACTTTAAGAAATTTAAGTAATATGAGATTTAATTTAATTATTAATGCTACTTCTTCAGGAATTTCTAATGAAGTTCCTTTAATACCTTGTAATATCATTAATAAAAAAACAATATGTTATGATATGTTTTATGGAGATAAAAATACTGTTTTTATGAATTTTTGCAAATCTTATGGAGCTAAAAAAATATATAGTGGAATTGGAATGTTAATACATCAAGCAGCGCATTCATTTTTTTTATGGAATAATATTTTTCCAGATATAAAAAAAACTGTTAATTTTTTAAGTAAAAAATAGCATAATTTTTTTATATATAAAAAAATTTATTATTTTTTTTTGTTTATATTTTAAAATAAAACTTGACTCTTGCGTTTGAATATGTAAAATGATTACATTAGTTATGAAAAATTTTTATTTGAGTTATAAAAAAATAAAAATATAAAAAAATATGTTTTTAAAATTTTAAAAATTAAAGTCCCCTTCGTCTAGCGGTCTAGGACACTGCCCTTTCACGGCGGCAACAGGGGTTCAATTCCCCTAGGGGACAATAATATTTTTTAAAAAATATATTTGTTATTTTTTAATATTGTGATACAATTGTTTTTCAAGAAAAAATTATTTTTTTAAATATAATATAATTTGTTTTAAGTTCTTTAAAAATTCGGAAACAAGCATAATTTAAATAATTATAAAAAACACCTGTGGGTTGTAAGATTAAGCAAATAAGCGTACATGGTGAATGCCTTGGCAGTCAGAGGCGATGAAGGACGTGCTAATCTGCGAAAAGCGTCGGTAAGTTGATAAGAAACGTTATAACCGATGATATCCGAATGGGGAAACCTGTTATATTTTTATATAACATTATTTATTAAATAAAATAGATAAATAAAGCAAACCAAGGGAACTGAAACATCTAAGTACCTTGAGGAAAAGAAATCAATTGAGATTCCCTTAGTAGTGGCGAGCGAAAGGGGAACAGCCCAGAGTATAAATTATAATGTAATTTTTAATAGAATAATCTTGGAAAAGTTAGCGATACAAGGTGAAAGCCCTGTATATGAAAAAAAATATATTATAAACTCGAAAAGTAAAGCGGGACACGAGAAATCCTGTTTGAAGATAGGGGGACCATCCTCTAAGGCTAAATACTCCTGACTGACCGATAGTGAACTAGTACCGTGAGGGAAAGGCGAAAAGAACCCCTGTTAGGGGAGTGAAATAGATCCTGAAACCGTGTACGTACAAGCAGTAGAAGCTCAATTTTATAGAGTGACTGCGTACCTTTTGTATAATGGGTCAGCGACTTGTACTCTGTAGCAAGGTTAACCGATTTTTTAAGGGGAGCCGAAGGGAAACCGAGTCTGAAATAGGCGATTTAGTTTCAGGGTACAGACCCGAAACCCGGTGATCTAGCCACGGGCAGGTTGAAAGTTAGGTAAAACTAATTGGAGGACCGAACCGACTGATGTTGAAAAATCAGCGGATGACCTATGGCTAGGGGTGAAAGGCCAATCAAACCGGGAGATAGCTGGTTCTCCTCGAAAGCTATTTAGGTAGCGCCTCGTGAAATTCATCTTCGGGGGTAGAGCACTGTTTCGGTTAGGGGGTCATACTGGCTTACCAATCCGATGCAAACTCCGAATACCGTAGAATGTTATCACGGGAGACACACAGCGGGTGCTAACGTTCGTTGTGGAAAGGGAAACAACCCAGACCGCCAGCTAAGGTCCCAAAATCATAGTTAAGTGGGAAACGATGTGAGAAGGCATAAACAGCCAGGATGTTGGCTTAGAAGCAGCCATCATTTAAAGAAAGCGTAATAGCTCACTGGTCAAGTCGGCTTGCGCGGAAGATTTAACGGGGCTAAAACTATGTACCGAAGCTGCGGCAGTAAGATTTTTTTACTGGGTAGAGGAGCGTTCTGTAAACCATAGAAGATGTATTGTAAAATACATTGGAGGAATCAGAAGTGCGAATGCTGACATGAGTAACGATAAAGCAGGTGAAAAACCTGCTCG
This sequence comes from Buchnera aphidicola (Periphyllus testudinaceus), assembly GCF_964059035.1. Taxonomy (NCBI): domain Bacteria; kingdom Pseudomonadati; phylum Pseudomonadota; class Gammaproteobacteria; order Enterobacterales; family Erwiniaceae; genus Buchnera; species Buchnera aphidicola. The sequence goes on along the minus strand of NZ_OZ060380.1, from coordinate 384,434 downwards.
CTGAAAAACTAAGGTTTCCTGTCCAACGTTAATCGAGGCAGGGTAAGCCGACACCTAAGGCGAGGCTGAAAAGCGTAGTCGATGGACAACAGGTTAATATTCCTGTGCTTAAATTTATTGCGATGGGGAGACGAAAGAGGTTAGATTATCCAAGCGACGGTTGTCTTGGTTTAAGCGTGTAGACGTGAATATTTAGGAAAATCCGAATATTTATTAAGTTAAGGCGTTATGACGAGTTATTACGGTAACAAAGTAATTTATACCAAATTTCCAAGAAAATCCTCTAAGCTTCAAATAAATTTAAATCGTACCACAAACCGACACAGGTAGTTAGGTAGAGTATACTAAAGCGCTTGAGAGAACCCAGATGAAGGAACTAGGCAAAATGGTGCCGTAACTTCGGGAGAAGGCACGCTAATTTGTAGGTAAATAAGATTTACTCTTATAAGCCGAAGTTAGTCGAAGATACCAGCTGGCTGCAACTGTTTATTAAAAACACAGCACTGTGCAAACATGAAAATGGACGTATACGGTGTGACGCCTGCCCGGTGCCGGAAGGTTAAATAAAGAAGTTAAAGGTTAAACTTGAAGCTTTAAAATGAAGCCCCGGTAAACGGCGGCCGTAACTATAACGGTCCTAAGGTAGCGAAATTCCTTGTCGGGTAAGTTCCGACCTGCACGAATGGCGTAATGATGGCTAGGCTGTCTCCATCTGGGACTCAGTGAAATTGAAATTGCTGTGAAGATGCAGTGTACCCGCGGCAAGACGGAAAGACCCCGTGAACCTTTACTATATCTTGACACTGAATATTTATATTTAATGTGTAGGATAGGTGGGAGGCAATGAATCTATTACGCTAGTAATAGTGGAGCCAACCTTGAAATACCACCCTTTAAATATGAATATTCTAACCTAGCACCGTTAACCGGTGTAGAGACAATGTCTGGTGGGTAGTTTGACTGGGGCGGTCTCCTCCCAAAGAGTAACGGAGGAGTACAAAGATTGGCTAATTACGGTCGGAAATCGTAAGGTTAGTGCAAAGGCATAAGCCAGTTTAACTGAGAGCGTGATGACGCGATCAGATGCGAAAGCAGGTCTTAGTGATCCGGTGGTTCTGAATGGAATGGCCATCGCTCAACAGATAAAAGGTACTCCGGGGATAACAGGCTAATACCGCCCAAGAGTTCATATCGACGGCGGTGTTTGGCACCTCGATGTCGGCTCATCACATCCTGGGGCTGAAGCAGGTCCCAAGGGTATGGCTGTTCGCCATTTAAAGTGGTACGCGAGCTGGGTTTAGAACGTCGTGAGACAGTTCGGTCCCTATCTGCCGTGGGCGTTGGAAGATTGAGGGGATCTATTTCTAGTACGAGAGGACCGAAGTGGACGCATCACTGGTGTTCGGGTTGTCATGCCAATGGCATTGCCCGGTAGCTATATGCGGAAAAGATAAGTGCTGAAAGCATCTAAACACGAAACTTACCCCAAGATTAATCTTCCCTGAAACTTTTGTAGTTTACTGAAGGGTCGTTGAAGACTACAACGTAGATAGGCTAGATGTGTAAGCATAGCAATATGTTTAGCTAACTAGTACTAATTACCCGAGAGGCTTAATCTTACAACGCCAGAGGTGTTTTTTAAAAATATTTGTTTAAATAAAAAAAATATATAAAAAAAAAAAAATGCTTGTTACCGAAAATAAAAAAAATATTATATTAATGTATATTTTAATATATAATATTATATATTAAAATATATAGTGTAAAAAAATTTTTAAAAAAGCCTGGTAAAAATAGTGTAATGGTACCACCTGAATCCATTCCGAACTCAGAAGTGAAACATTATAACGCCAATGGTAGTTCGGGGTCTCCCCGTGTGAGAGTAGGAAATTTCCAGGCTTATTTAAATTATAAGACATAATACTAAAAAATAATAAAATTTTTATAAAAAAATATAAACTTTTATTTTTAAAAAATGGAGATTTTAAAAATAAGAGTTTATTTTTTAACATATGTAATTAAATATTTTTAAAAAAAATAATTTTATAAATAAAAAATTTATTTTTTTAAATTTTTTTATTTAAATTAAATATTAGAATTATATAATATTTTCATGTAAAGGTAATAATAGATGTCTAAGATTAAAGGTAATGTTAAATGGTTTAATGAATCAAAAGGTTTTGGATTTATTACTCCTGAAGATGGTAGTAAAGATGTTTTTGTTCATTTTTCGGCTATTCAAAGTGATGGATTTAAAACTTTAGCAGAAGGACAAAGTGTAGAATTTGAAATTACAGACGGAGAAAAAGGTCCATCTGCAGCCAACGTTACCAGTTTGTAATTTAAAATTTAATATCTTATAGTTTTTTTTTAAAAAATTTTTAAGATTTTAAATACTGTTCAGTACTATTAAAAATACTTGTACTGAACAGAGTAATTTAAAAAATCATTTTTACAAATTTAAGATTTCCTATTTTTTTATAAATATATTTTATTTCATAAAATTTTTTAAAATAAATTGTAATTGAATAAGATATATATGTTTTTTTTTGACTTAAATTTATATTATATTTTATAATTTTTAATTTTTTTTTTTTAATAATTTTTAAAATTTTATATTTATTTTTTTTTTCATTAAAACATATAATTTTAAATGTAAAATTAATAGGAAATTTTAAAAGTTTTTTCAATTTTTTATACATATTTTTAATTTTCTTTTTTATATATTTAATATTAGTTTTATATAAATTAATAAATTTATTTTATAGAGAAATATTAATGTTAAAAATATTTAATACTTTAACTCGAAAAAAAAAAATATTCAAATCTATTAAAAAAAATAAAGTTTTTATGTATGTATGTGGAATTACAGTATATGATTTTTGTCATATTGGTCATGCAAGAACTTTTATATTTTTTGATGTAGTTTATCGTTATTTAAAACATTTAGGATATTCTGTAAAATATGTTAGAAATATTACAGATATAGATGATAAAATTATTAAAAAATCTCAATTAAAAAAAATTAGTATAAAACATTTAACTCAAAAAATAATTCATAAAATGAATTTAGATTTTACTTTTTTAGGACTTTTAAAACCTACTTTTGAGCCTCTTGCAACAAATCATATTCAAGAAATTATAGATATAATTTATTTTTTTATTAAAAATAAATTTGCTTATGTTCATTCAAATGGAGATGTTTTTTTTTCTATTAAAAGTTATAAAAATTATGGAGAATTATGTAGAAAAAAAAATAAAAATTTTAATATTTTTATTCAAGAAAATGATTTTGTTTTATGGAAAAAAAGTAAATTAGGAGAATATTTTTGGAATTCTCCATGGGGGAATGGTAGACCTGGATGGCATATAGAATGTTCTGCTATAAATAATAAATACTTTAAAAAAAATTTAGATATTCATGGAGGAGGAAATGATTTAATTTTTCCTCATCATGAAAATGAAAGAGCTCAGTCAGAATGTTTAAATAACTCCAATTTTGTAAATTATTGGATGCATACAGGAATGATAATTTTTAAAAATAAAAAAATGTCGAAATCTATTGGAAATACTTTTTTAATTAAAGATTTAAAAAAAATTTTTAATTCAGATACTATACGATATTATTTTCTTTCTACAAATTATAGACATCCAATATATTATAATTTAAAAAATATAAAAAAATCAGAAAAAATTGTAAAAAAATTTTATTTTTGTCTGAACATTTTTAAAAATCATAAAGAAAGTTTTTGTTTAAAAAATTCTTATTATTATAATTTTTTTAAAAAATATATGAATGATAGCTTTAATACTCCATTAGCTCTTTTAATTTTACAAAAATTATCAAAAAAAATAATTTTTTTTTATAGAGAAAAAAAAATTAAAGAATCTGAATTTTTATCAAAAGAATTATTTTTTTTAGGTCAAATTTTAGGTTTTTTTTCAAAATATTCAAATAAAAATATTTTAACTAAATCAAAAAAAAAAATTAAAAATTTAATTAAAAAAAGAAAAAAAGCTCGTAAATTAAAATTGTGGACTGAATCTGATATTTTAAGAAAAAAATTAATTAAATTAGGTGTGTTTATTCAAGATAAAAAAATTTAAAAATATTTTTATTATTTTTTTAAATCATTATATTTTTTACATGCATAAAGTGTATTTTGTAATAAACTTGTTACAGTCATAGGACCTACACCTCCTGGAACAGGAGTTATGTATGATGCTTTTATATAGTTTGAATAGAAATCTACATCACCAACAATTTTTCCGTTTTTTAATCTATTTATCCCAACATCAATTATAATTGCTCCTTTTTTAATCCATTTTCCATGTAAAAAATTTGGTTTTCCGATAGCAATAATTATTAAGTCTGCATTTTTTATATGTTTTTTTAAATTTTTTGTAAATCTATGAGCAATTGTTGTTGTGCAACCAGCTAACAATAATTCTAACATCATGGGTCTTCCAACGATGTTTGATGCTCCTATAATTAATGCATTAATTCCTTTTATTTTTATTTTAATTTTTTTTAAAAGTTGTATTATTCCTAATGGTGTGCATGATCGTAAATTAGGATTTTTTTGACATAATAAACCAATATTTATTGGATGAAATCCGTCTACATCTTTTTTATAAGAAATGTTTTTTAGAATTTTTAAGGTGTTAAATTTTTTTGGTAAAGGTAGTTGAACAAGTATTCCATGAATAAGTTTATTTTTATTTAATTTTTTTAAAATATTTATTACTTTATTTTCAGAAATATTTTCAGATAATTTAAATATTTTAGATAAAAATCCTACTTTTTTGCATGCAATTTTTTTATTTTTTACATAAATTTTAGATGAATTATTTTTTCCTATTAATATAACAGCTAATCCTGGAATTAATAATCCATTTTTTTTTCTTATATTTATTTCATTTTTAATTTTTTTTTGAATTTTTTTGGAAATTTTTAATCCATTAATTATTTTTGCTACCATTTTTTTCTCATTTATTTAAATAATTAAATTTTTTTTATTTTTTATATTAAAAACTTAGAACTGGTATTTTTAAAAAAAATAATTTATAATAAAATTTATCTTAAAAAAATTTTTAATTTTTTAGCGCTTTTAGCTCAGTTGGATAGAGCAACGGCCTTCTAAGCCGTGGGTCACAGGTTCGAATCCTGTAAAGCGCAAATATAATAATGTGAATTTTAAAATTTTATTTAATTAAAATTTTTTGTATTGAATGTTTAATTTTTTTTAAGTTTTTATTTCCATTTATTGTAAAATATTTTAAATTTTTTAATATTTTTTTTTTAGTACAATATTTAAATATTTTTTTTTTAAATATTTCATATTCTTTTAATCTTTTTTCAATTATTTTTTTTGTATCGTCTTCTCTAATAATTAATTTTTCTCCTGTAATATCATCTTTATTTTTTATTAATGGAGGATTATAAATATTATGATAAATTCTTCCAGAAGGAATATGTATTTGTCTTCCTAATGCTCTTTTAAATATATTTTTTTTAGATACTAATATTTCTATTAAAAAATCAATATTTATTTTTTCTAAATGCATAATCTTAAATTGATTTAGTGTTCTAGGAAAACCATCAAGAACATATCCTTTTAAACAATCATTTTTTTTTAATCTTTTTTTAATTAAAGATATTATTATTTTATCTGAAACTAATTTTCCAGATTTTATTTTATCATTAATTTTTTTATTAGAGTTTATTTTTTTATTAAAAATTTTTTTTCTTAATAAATCTCCTGTAGAAATTTTAGGTATTTGGTATTTTTTAGAGATAAATTGAGCTTGAGTTCCTTTTCCTGAACATGGATAACCAATTAAAATAATTTTCATTTTTTTTCCTGTTAAAAAAATTTATAATATTTTTAAATTTTTTAAAAAAATTTATAGTTTAAAATATTTTTTAAAAAACAATTAAAATTTTTTATATAGGAAAATTTAAATCGCTGGGAATAGGAATTCCATTTGAAATTTTTGATATTCTGTCTTTTTTTTTTTCTTTAATTTTTCTTATAGAATCATTAAAAGCTGCTACAATTAAATCTTCAATAATTTCTTTATCATCATCTTTAAATAAATTATAATCTATGTCTACTTTTTTACAATTATATGATCCATCTAAAGTAAGTTTAACTAATCCAGCTCCAGATTCTCCTATAACTTTTATAGATTTTATTTCTTTTTGTATTTTTTTCATTTTTTTTTGCATTTTTTGCGCTTGTTTCATTAAATTTCCAAAATTTCCTTTATTAAACATTATATTTTCTCTTGTTATTTTTTTTTATGAATTTAAATTTATAAAGATAAAAGAATGATTTTAAAAAATATTTTTTTATTTTTTAATATTTAATGTATTTAAAAGAGCTAATTCCATTCCTATTTTTTTTGATGGAGATAAATTAATATTTTTTCTTCCATTTAATAAAATAGAATAATAATTTTTAATATCAGAATAGCTATTTTTTTTTGATATTTTTTTTAATATTTTCTTTTGTTGATTATTATATATTTTTGATTTCCATTGTATGGAATAAATTTTTAAAATATGCAAATAATGCAATAATCTTAATAATTCTACTAAAATTCTATCAGGTTCTACATCTAAAGATAAAATTTTTTCAGAAAAAAATAAAATTTTTTTAATATTTTGATCAAATATTGATTGTAATAAATTTATAAAATTTTTATATTTAAAAATTCCTAACATTTTTTTTACATAAGAATTTTTTATTTTTCCATTTCCAAGAGAAATTGCTTGTTCTGTGATACTTAACGCATCTCTCATGCTTCCATCAGCTGATAATGAAATTAAATTTAAAGTATTTTTTTCAAAATTAATTTTTTCTTTTTTTAATATTTTTTTTATATTATTTTCAATTTTTTTTTCTGAAATTGTGGTTAAATTTAATCTAAGACATCTAGATATAATTGTTTTGGGTAATTTTTCAATATTTGTTGTTGCTAGAATAAATTTTACATGTTTAGGTGGTTCTTCTAAAGTTTTAAGAAGAGCATTAAAACTATATCGTGATAACATATGTATTTCATCAATTAAGTAAATTTTAAATCTTTCTTTAATAGGAGGATATTTTGAATTTTCTAATAATTCTTTAATATCTTCTATTTTAGTTTTAGATGCTGCGTCAATTTCAATTAGATCTGGACTACAATTTTTTTCAATTTCTAAACATGAATTACATTTTTGGCATGGAATATCTGTAATTTTTTTTTTACAATTTAAACATTTTGATAAAATTCTAGCTATAGTTGTTTTTCCTATGCCTCTAGTTCCATATAATATCCATGCTTGATGAATTCTATTTAGTTTTAAACTATTTGAAATAGCTTTTATAATATATTTTTGACCGATCACTTCGTTAAAATTTTTTGGTCTCCATTTTCTTGCAAAAACTTGATATTTCATTTTTTTTATTTTTTTTTTTTATATTTTCATATGCTATCATAATTATAGAAAATTTTCATTAGAGACATTAATTTAAAAAATAGTTTATAAAAAATGAAAAAAAGATTGTTTTTTTATAGAAAATAATGTTATATTTATATTTTATAAAATATTATTTCTTAAGTGTTTTATTAGTATTATATATGATGTTATATTTTGAATATCTAGTCAGATCTGAAAAGAAGCAGCTAACTCAAATTATGCATGCATATGCAATTTTTATTAATAAAGCACTTAAAAAAATTATTTTATTTATTTAATAATTTACATTAGTTTTTTGATGTGTATACATTTGAAAATATTTCTTTTTCATTTTTATTAGATTTTTATGTGTTCCTTTTTCAATTATTTTTCCTTTATCTAAAACTATTATTTTATCAGCATTTTTTATTGTTTCTAATCTATGAGCAATCATTACTAAAGTTGTATGATTTTTAATTTTTAATAGTGATTTTTGAATTAATTTTTCTGTATATAAATCTATATTTGCTGTAGCTTCATCTAAAATTAATATTTTTGGATTTTTTATTAGAGCTCTTGCAATAGAAATTAGTTGTTTTTGTCCTACTGAAATATTATTTCCTTTTTCGCTTAGTAAAGTATATATACCTTCTTTTAAAGAAGAAATTAAAGAATCTAAATAAACTAGTTTTAGTATTTTTTTAATTTTTTTTTGGGGTATTTTTTTTCCAAGAGTAATATTTTTTAAAATTGTATCAGGTAGTATAACAGGTTCTTGTTGTATTAATGCAACTGAGTTTCTTAAAGAATTATGACTCAAAGTTTCAATTTTTTTGTTATCTAAATAAATTGATCCAGATTTAGGTTTATAATAACCCATTAATAAATTTGCAAATGTGCTTTTACCGCTTCCTGTTTTTCCTACAAAAGCAATAAATTTATTTTCTTTTATATTTAAATTAATATTAGAAAGAGTGTTATAAGAATTTCTTTTATATTTAAAATACATATTTTTTATATATATATTTCCTGTTTTAAATGTTTTTTTGATTAATCCATATTTTTGTTTTGGAGTATCCATAAGTTTAAATATTCTTTCTCCTGCAACTATTGCTTTTTGTAAAAGAGGTTGTTGGCTAGAAACAGAAATTAATGGTTCATTTAATCGAGATAAATAACTTATAAAAGCGTATAAAACTCCTACTTTAAATGTATTAATATCAGATATAATACATAAAAACATAATTCCGCAAAGTATTATAGATGATAAAAAATTTAGTAAAGGTCTTAATAAAAATCCTTCTAATTTTAATGCTTTCATTTTATATTTATAATGTTGATAACTAGTATTAATAATTTTTTTTTTAAAATTTTTTTCTTGACGAAATTGTTGTATTACTTCAATTCCATTTACAATTTCATTAAATTCATTATATATTTTAGATAAAAAATATCTTATTTTTTTTAATATTGGAATACTATAGTTTTGATAAGTAAATATAATAAGTATTACTATTGGAATTAAAGTTATTGAAATTAATGCCATTTTCCATGATAAAATAAACATTGCAATTAAAACAATAAATACTAATACTGAACTATTAACGATAGATCCTAAAATAGTATCGTAAAGCTCTCTTACAGATTCAGTATCGTTAATTATTTTAGAAATCATATGACCTATTGGTTCGCTATCATAAATTTCTATAGGAAATCTTAATGTTGATTTCATAACATCATATCTTAAATTTTGAATTATTTTTATAGATATTTTACTAAATATAATGTTTTGAGAATAATATAAAATTACTGAAGTTATTTGTAATATAATAAAACTAATTGTATTAGACAATACAATTTTTTTTGAAAATTCATGTGTTTCTAATATATTTTTTATAAAATTACTAATTAATATTGGTCCTAAAACTTCAGATAAAGCAGCAGATAAAAGTAAAAAAATTCCAAAATATAGTAGTTTTTTAAAAGGTTGCGCGTATTTTGTAAGTCTTTTAAGAGTGGGCCAATATTTTATAAAATTATTCATTTTAAATTTCCTTTTATTTAATAATGTTCCACTTATAAGATTAATTTTTTAATGAATTACTATACCAATTTTTTGTTCTTAAAAGCGAAACGTGGTTTCCTTGATTAATAATTTTCCCATTTTTTATTATTATAATTTCATCTGATTTTTTTAATATGGAAAGTTTATGTGAACTCATTATTATTGTAGTATTTTTATTTTTCCATTTAAAAATATTTTTTAGAATTGATTTAGTTGTTTTTCCATCTATTGCAGATAAAGCATCATCTAGAATTAATATTTCAGGTTTTAAAATTAAAGCACGAGCAATTGCTATTCTTTGTTTTTGTCCTCCAGATAATAAAACTCCTTCTTCACCTATTATAGTGTGATATTTATTTTTTAATTTTTCAATTTCATGTTTTATTTTTACTATGTTTAAATATTTTTTTATTTTTTTTAAACTTATATTATTATTTCCAAATGTTATATTATTTATAACAGTATCTGAAAATAAAAAAGTTTCTTGATTTACAATTCCTATTTTTTTTTTCCATTCATTTAATTTGAATTTTTTAAGTGGGATATTATTATAAAAAATATTTCCTAAATTAATATCAAAGTTTCTTTGTAATAATTTTATTATAGTACTTTTTCCAGATCCTACTGGTCCACAAATTCCTAATATTTTTCCTTTTTTTATAGAAATAAATATATTTTTTAAGATTGGGTTTTTATTTTTTTTATAATAAAATCTTTTAATTTTTATTTTTATTTTTTTAAAATTTTTTGGAACTGATAAATTTCCATTTTTTAATTTAATTGGATGGTTTATTATTTTTTGAATTCGATTCCATGCAGAACTACCTCTTTCTACAATATTAAACATCCATGCTAAAGCAAGCATTGGCCAAATCATTAGTCCAAGATACATAATAAAACTTGTTAATTGTCCTAATGTTATTTTATTATTCCATACTAACCAACTTCCACTGGAAATTGCTAAAAGATTGGAAAAAGCAATTGAAAGATATATTATTGGATCAAATTTTGCATCTACTTTCATTACTTTAATGTTTTGTTTACTAGATTTTTCAACTAAGTTTAAAAATTCTTTTAGTTTTAATTTTTCTAATCCAAATGCTCTAATCATTCTAATACTAGTTAGAATTTCTTGAGTTTTGTTATTTAATTTTGAAAAAGAAATTTGATATTTAAAGAATTTTTTATGTAATTCTGCACCATACTTTTTAATAAATATAGTCATTATAGGCATAGGAATTAATGAAAAAAATGTTAATTTAAAACTTATTTGAGTACACATAACTATAAGTACAGAAATTCCCATTACTAAAGAGTCAACTAAAGTTAATACTCCTTCTCCTGCAGCAAAAATTATTCTTTCAATATCATTACTTACACGTGTAATTAAGTCTCCTGTTCTATTTTCTATATAAAAATCTTGATTTTGTTTAATGATTGATTCATAAAATAAAGTTCTTAATTTTATTGCTAATTTATAAGAAGCTCCAAAAAGTAATATTCTCCATATATATCTTAAAAAATATATTGTTAAAGCAATAAAAATCATAATATAAATCCATTTTATTGATTCTTGAAAATGTATTTTTTTTTTAAGAATTAAATCTACAAGTTTTCCTACTATTTTTGGAGGCATAGTTTGTAGACAAGCAATTATAATTAATATTATTACAGATCCAATATATCTTTTCCATTCTTGTAAAAAATACCAATTTAGTTGTTTAAATAATCGCACAAGATAGCCCTAATATTTAATATTTATCGGTAATATTATTAATGAATTTATATGGAATGTTTAAAATTTTTTATAAAGTTAAATAATTTTTTTTGTAATATATTTTTTAAAAATTATATATTTATAATTATATTTAATTTGTGTTTTTAAGTTTAATTGTCTTAATATTAAATTAATTAATAATTTTTGATTTAATAAATTTACTTTATTATATAATTGATTTTTTTTATCTTTATTTAAATTTGTATATATTTTTTTATATAATTTTATTATTAACCATGTATTTTTATAATCAGTCATTTTAACATATATTGGTTTTTTTTTATTAAATTTTTCATTGATTTTTTTTACAAAAATTGAGATATTATTTTTATTAAATTTTGTATTATATGTTTGTTTTTGAAATGATAATTTTTCATTATTAAAAGTATAAAATAAGTTATTTTTTAGTTCTTTTTCTATTTTTTTTAATATTTTTTCTACTTTTTTTTTGGCTTTATTTTTTTTTAAGATATATTCAATTTTATTTTTTATTTTAGAAAATGGTTGTATTTTTTTTTGTTTAAAACCAATTATTTGAATATATAAATTTTTTTTTGAGTTTTTAAAATGATAATTTATTAAATTATTTATTTTATTAATTTTATAATATTTTTGTATTTTTAAAAAATTTTTTATATTTTCTAAATTTATTTCTTTTGGAATAGAATTTATTGAAAACCATTTTGTATCTTTTTTTTGTATTTTTGTTAATTTTTCTATTAAATTTAAATAATTTTTTTGATTAATAGATAAATATTGTATTTTTTTTTCTATATTATAGTTTCTTATATTTTGTTTTTTATTTTTGTTACATTTATTAATAAAAGAAGATAGATCAATAAATCGTATTTTAAATTTTTTTGGAACATAAAAATTTTTTTTATATTTTTTATAAAATTTTAAAATTTTTTTTTGGGGTATTTTTTTTTTTGATATATATTTTTTATAATTTATTGATGCAATTTTATAAAATATTATTTTTGATTTATTTTTATAGTTTGATACTTTTTCATCATTTAATAAAAATTCTGAATTTATTATATCATTTAAAAAAAAATTTTTTACTAAATTAGTTTCTATAATTTTTAAATATTGATCTTCATTTAAGAAATTTTTTTGTAAAAATTTATTATATTTTTCTTTATTAAATATATGATTTGTTTGAAATGTTTGAGAATGAATAATTAAATTTTTAATATTTTTTTTATCATTAAAAATTTTTAATTTATTAAAATAATCTTCAATTGCAATATTATTAATAAAGTTTTTTATAATTTTTTTATATAAAGCTTTAATTTTTAATTTATTTTCTATTGTTTGAATATATTTTTTTTTATCAATAGATTTTATTTTTGATAGTTCTTTTAAAAACATTTGTTGAACATTTTTTGGAGTAATTAATTTTTTATTTATTTCCATAAACCATGATTGATTATAATTATTTAAATAACTATTTATACTTGTTAAAAAAATAGACATCAATAAAGTAATTAATAGAATTTTTAAAATAATTTTTTTAAATAATGAAATAAAATTTTTATGCATTTTTTAAATTCTTTTTTAAATAACTTATTTATAATAAGATTATTATTTTTTTTTAAAATTATAAATTTTTTAAGAAATTTATAATTTATAAGGATCGTTTTTTAATGATATTTTTAGCACTTCTTTAATATTTTTTACTAGATATATTTTTATTTTTTTAAGTATATTTTTTGGAATATTTTTTAGATCTTTTTTATTTTCTTTTGGTATAATAATATTTTTTATTTTTTCTTGATAAGCTGATAATATTTTTTCTCTAAGACCTCCAATAGCTGTTACACTTCCATTTAATGTAATTTCTCCAGTCATAGCTAAACTTGATTTAACAGGATTTTTTGTTAAAGAAGAAGTTATAGATGTACATATAGAAATTCCTGCACTTGGACCATCTTTTGGAGTTGCTCCTTCAGGAATATGTACATGGATATCATTTTTTTCATAAAAATTTTTAGGTATATTTAGTTCTTTTACTAATGTTCGAATGACAGTAATAGCTGTTTGAATTGATTCTTTCATTACTTTTCCTAAATATCCAGTAAATGATAATTTTCCTTTTCCTGAAATACAAGCAGATTGTATTTTAAGTAATTCTCCTCCGCATTCTGTCCAAGCTAATCCTGTGACTTGCCCAATTCCATTTTTTTGATTATTTTTTTGTGATATAATTTTTTTTATTCCTAAGTATTTTTCTAAATTTCTTGTATTAATATTAACTTTTTTTAATTTTTTATTTAATAATATTTCTTTAACTATTTTTCTATATATTTTTGAAATATTTTTTTCTAGATTTCTTACTCCATATTCTTTTGTGTAATAACGAATTATTTGAATAATTACTTTTTTGGTAATGGAAATTTCATTTTTTTTTAAAGCGTTTTCTTTCATTTGTTTTGGTTTTAAATATGAATTATAAATTTTTATTTTTTCTTCTTCTGTATATCCAGGTAATTTTATAATTTCCATTCTATCTAATAAAGGTAAAGGAATATTAAGAGAATTAGCAGTTGCTATAAACATTACTTCTGAGAGATCATAATTTACTTCTAAATAATGATCATTAAAAGAAAAGTTTTGTTCCGGATCTAATACTTCTAATAAAGCAGAAGATGCATCAGATCTTGTGTCATAAGACATTTTATCAATTTCATCTAATAAAAATAATGGATTTTTTACACCAGTATTAGAAATTTTTTGTATAATTTTTCCTGGCATAGAGCCAATATATGTTCTTCTATGTCCTCTAATTTCTGATTCATCTTTAATTCCTCCTAATGACATTCTAGTATATTTTCTTCCAGTAGCTTGTGCTATAGATTTTCCAAGAGAAGTTTTTCCTACTCCTGGAGGACCTACTAGACATAAAATTGGACCTTTTATTTTATTCATTCTATTTTGAACTGCTAAATATTCTAATATTCTGTTTTTTACTGTTTCTAATCCATAATGATTATTATTTAATATTAATAATGCAGTTGATAGTTCTTTTTTTATAGTTGTTTTTTTTTTCCAAGGAACTTTTATCATCCATTCAATATAACTTCTTACAACTGTAGTTTCTGAAGACATATAAGGCATTAATCTAAATCTTTTTAGTTCTTTTATTAATTCGATTTCTATATTTTTTGGCATATTAGATTGTAAAACTTTTTTTTTCAAAACAGAATATTCATATAAATCTTTATCATCTTTTCCGAGTTCTTTTTGTATGGCTTTCATTTGTTCATTAAGATAATATTCTTTTTGATTTTTTTCCATTTGTTTTTTTATTCTAGATCGTATTTTATTTTCAATTTTAAATAATTTTATTTCAGATTCTATCATTATCATTAAATATTCAATTCTTTTTTGAATATCAATTGTTTCTAATATTTTTTGTTTATCAATTAATTTTGAAGTTATATAAGTAGCTATTGTATCAGTTAATTTATTAATATTATTTATTTTATGTAGTAAATTTATTATGTCTTTAGAAATTTTTTCATTAAATTCTGCATATTTTTCAAATTGATTAATAATAGTTCTTTTAAAGACTATTTCATTTTTTTTGATAATTTTTTGTATTGAAATAAGTTTAACTTTTCCTATAAATTTGTTTGTTTTATTTCCTAATTTAATAATTTTTGCTCTTTTTTTTCCTTCGATTAATATTTTTACTGTTCCATCTGGTAGTTTTAAAAATTGTATAATAGATGAAATTGTTCCAATTTCAAAAATATCTTTTATTTTTGGTTTTTCTATAGAATATTTTTTTTGAGTAACTAATAAAATTTCTTTATTTTTTTTAATAGCGGTTTTTATTATTTTAATTGATTTTTTTCGACCAATAAATAATGGAATTACCATATAAGGAAATATAACGGTATCTCTTAATGGCAAAATAGGCATTTTTATATATTTAGAATTATTTTCTTTCATATAATATTTCTCTTTATTTATATATTTAAAAAAATTTTATTTAAGTATGAAATTAATTAAAAAAATAAAAGAAATAGAAAAAAATTTTATTTATATTAGAATAAAAATTTTTAGTATTTATTAAATTAATTATATATTTTTTATTTTTTTTCAACAAAAATTTTTAAAGTTTTAAAATGTTTTCTTTAACAAAATTTGAGGAGAAGTATTTTTTAAAATTGTTGATTCATTTATAATAACTTTATCTACATTTGGAATAGATGGTAAATTATACATTGTTTCTAGTAATATTTTTTCTAATATAGTTCTTAAACCTCTTGCTCCTGATTTTTTTAATATAGATTTTTCTGCTATTTGTTGAATTGATTTTTTACAAAATTGTAGTTTTACTCCATCCATTCTAAATAATTCTTTATATTGTTTAATTAATGCGTTTTTAGGTTTGCATAGAATTTTTATTAGTTCTTGTTTGTTTAAAGAAAATAATGTTGTTATTATTGGTAATCTTCCTATAAATTCTGGTATTAATCCAAATTTTATTAGATCTTCTGGTTCTAGTTGTTCTAAATTTTTTTTTTGTAACATTTTTTTTTGTGTATTTTTTAAAAATCCTATTTTTGAACTTTTGTTTATTCTTTGAGAAATAATTTTTTTAAGACCTGAAAAAGTTCCACCACATATAAATAATATTTTAGATGTATCTATTTGTATAAGTTCTTGTTGAGGGTGTTTTCTTCCTCCATTAGGAGGCACTGATGCTATTGTTCCTTCTATTATTTTTAATAATGATTGTTGAACTCCTTCTCCAGAAACATCTCTAGTGATAGATAAATTATTAGATTTTCTAGATATTTTATCAATTTCATCTATATAAATTATTCCAGTTTGCGCTTTTTCAACATTATAATCACATTTTTGAAGTAGTTTTTGTACAATGTTTTCTACATCTTCTCCAACATATCCTGCTTCTGTTAAAGTTGTTGCATCTGAAATAGAAAATGGAACATTTAATGTTTTAGCTAATGTTTCTGCAAGTAATGTTTTTCCGCTTCCTGTTGGTCCTATAAGTAAAATGTTACTTTTTCCAAGTTCTATAGAATTTGTATTTGATTGATTTTTTTTATATAAACGTTTGTAATGATTATATACAGCGACGGATAATATTTTTTTTGATTTATTTTGACCTATTACGTAATCGTCTAATTTTTTTTTTATTTGATTTGGTTTAGGTAGTTCTTCATATTTTTTAAAAATAAATGATTGTTTATTTTTTTCTTCATTAATAATATTATTACATAAATTAATACATTGATCGCAAATATATGCAGCAGAACCTACTATAATTTTTTTTACTTCATTTTGATTTTTTTTACAAAAAGAACAGTATAATTTGTTATTATTTTGTTTTTTTTTATTTGTCATTTAATACCTCTAATCATACATTAAAATATTTTTTTTTAAAAAAATAATTCTTATTTTATTTTAAAATTTTATTTTTTATTCTGTAATATTGAATCAATTAATCCGTATGAAAGAGCTTCTTTTGCAGAAAAAAAACAATCTCTTTCAGTATCTTTTTCTATTTGTTTGATATTTTTTTTTGTATGAAGAGATAGTATTTTATTTATTTTTTTTTTTATTTTATTCATTTCAATTGCATGTATTTGAATATCTGATGCTTGTCCTTTATATCCTCCTAAAGGTTGGTGTATCATAATTCTTGAATTTGGTAAACTAAATCTTTTTCCTTTTTTTCCGGAAGATAAAATAATTGCAGCCATAGAAGAAGCTTGTCCTATACATATAGTATTTACGTTTGGTTTAATAAATTTTATAGTATCGTATATTGATAATCCAGAAGATATAATTCCTCCAGGAGAATTTATATATAGAAATATATCTTTTGTAATATCTTCAGATTCTAAAAATAATAATTGAGCAACAATTAAATTAGATAAATTATCATTAATTTCTCCTGTTAAAAATATTATTCTTTCTCTTAATAAACGAGAATAAATATCAAACGATCTTTCTCCTGAATATGTTTTTTCTACTACTATAGGAATTAAGTTTTGATTTGTAATTGGATTATATTTTTTTTTGTATGTCATTGTTGTTCTCTGATTTTTTTATTGAAGTATAAATTAATTATATAAAATATTTTTTATAGTTTTTTATTTTTTTTATAATTTTACATTTTTTGTTTTTTTAAAAGCTTTTCTAAACGTGCATCTTTTTTCTTTAATTATTATATTATTAAAAATAAAATTAAATGCTTGTTCTGTTAACATAAATTTTTTTATTTTATTTAAAATTTTATGTTTTTTTTGAGTTTCATAGTTGTTTTGTTTAAATTGTTTAAATATTTTTTTTATTGATTTATTACTAATAGAAAGAGATTCTTGTTTAATTATTTTATTTATTAAATAATTTATTTTTAATATTTTTTTTGATTCTTTTTTAATGTTTTTATTATGTTTTTTAAAAAATATATTTTTGTTTTTTTTCCATTTTAATAAATTATATTTTTTTATATTTTTAATAACTTTCATTTTTTTTAAATTAGAAAATTTTTTTTTACAAATTTTTATCCATTTTTTAATAAATTTATTTTTTAAATTTTCATAAGTAATTTTTTTTGATTCTTTTTTTAATTGTAAATAAATATTTTTTTTTATATCTTGAACATTTTTTTCTTTGATTCCTAGATTTTTAATTTTTTTAAAATCTATATTTTGTATTTTTTTTTCTTGTACTTTTAATATTTTTATTAGTAATTTACATTTTTTAAATAAAGAAATTTTTTTATATGGATGGTATTTAGAAAATGTTATATGAGTGATAATGAGATCATTTTTTTTTTTTCCAATTATTTTTTTATATATTTTTTTAAATAAAAAATTTTTGTTAACAAATATTACAAAATTATCATTTTTAATAGTATTTTTTTTATTTTCTGATATTAATTTAAATTTTATATTTATTTTATCATTTTCTAGAATTTTTGTTTTTTTTGTTGTCCAATTAGAAATATTTTTTTGAAAGTTTAATAGTACTTTATTAACATCTTTATTTGTTATTTTTATTTTTAATTTATTAATTTTTATTAATTTTAATTTTTCTTGTAATAAATTTTTTATAGAATCAAATTGAATTTTATAATTAAAATTTTTTCCTTTTTTATATTTTTTTAAAAAGTATTGAACGTTTTTATATATTTTTATATTTTTTTTTTGAATTTCTTTTAAAAAATTTTTATATATTATTTCTTTTAAAATTTCTTGTGTAATATTTTTTTCAAATTTTTCTTTAATTAATTTTATTGGTATATGACCTCGACGAAAACCATTAATAATTTTTGTTTTTTGAAGAAATAATAATTTTTTTTTTACTTTTTTTTCTATAATTTTTGATGATAATGTATTATTTATTTCTATTTTTTTTAAGTTTTTATTTAATACAATAGAATTCACATTTACCTCTATTTTTTTTTATTTTAAAAATTTTTATATTTTTTTTTAATAAAATATTATTATTTTATAATTTTTTTAATACATTTTATAGAATAACAATTTTTTTTATTTTTTTTCCATTCTTTTTTAGTATAGGTAAAAATTTCTATTCCATATATTTTTTTTTTATTTTTTTTAAATAAAATATTATAAATTATTTGGTGTCTTCTTAATATATTTATTTTTAAAAAATCATTACTTACAATAATTATTTTAAAATGAGAATTTTTTTTTCCAAATTTTTTATGAATATGACTTATATTATATATTTTAATATATTCTATTTTTATTTTTTTATTTAATATTTCTTTTATATATTTTTTCATTTTTTAATATTTTTTTTTTTTGGAAGAAAAATTTTATTATATTACTATAAATTATTAATAAATTTTTTTTTAAATAATTATAAATTTTAAATTTTTTATAATTATAATATTACAATATATTTTAATATTTATATAATTTATTTAAAAAATATAAATTTTTATTTAAAATATATTATTAATAAAAAATTTTTTATTAAAATATATTTTATTCATATAATAAAAAGATATTTTTGAATTTTTGAGGTTTATCATGAATTTTTTTAAATATAAAAAGTTTTTTTTAATCTTTTTTTTAACGTCTTTTTTAAGTGGTTGTCATGAAGGAATATTTTTTCCTTCAGGGATGGTTGCTTTAAAACAAAGAAATTTAATATTACTTTCTTTTTTTTTAATGTTAGTAATTATTATTCCAGTAATTTTTATGACTTTGTTTTTTTCTTATAAATATCGTCATACATCAAAAAATAAAGATTATGATCCAAATTGGAATCATTCATATATAATAGAAGGATTTTCTTGGGGCGTTCCTATTTTAATTATCTTTTTTTTATCTATTTTATCATGGAAAGAAACACATAATTTAGATCCAAGAAAACCTTTAACAAAAAATGTTTCTCCTATTAAAATTGAAGTTATATCTTTAAATTGGAAATGGTTATTTATTTATCCTGAACAAAAAATTATAACAATAAATGAATTAGTTATACCTACTAATTCTCCAATAGAATTTTATATTACTTCAAATTCGGTGATGAATTCTTTTTTTATACCATCTTTAGGTAGTCAAATATATTCCATGCCAGGAATGACTTCTAAACTTAATTTAATTTCAAATTTTCCTGGTATTTATAAAGGAATTTCTTCAAATTATAGTGGATCTGGTTTTTCAGATATGAAGTTTAAAGTAATTTCTACTACAGATTATAATTTTTTTAGTTCTTGGGTTAAAAAAGTAAAAAAAATTGGAAAAAAAATATTAAATTTTAATGATTTTAAAAAAATTTATAAAAATAAATTTAAAAAATATTTTTCTTATGATGATTTATTTTTAATTGAAAAATATATTAAAAAAGGAAATTAATATTTTTTAATTTAAATTTTTTGTTAAATATTAATAATTTTTTTATTTTAACTTTAAAACATTAGGAAAATTTTATGTTTGGAAAATTATCATGGAAAGATATACCTTTTCATGAACCTATTATTATGATTACGTATATTTGTATTTTTTTAGTTTCTATAACAATTGCATGTAGTATTACATATTTTAATAAATGGAAATATTTGTGGAATGAATGGTTTACTACTTTAGATCATAAAAAAATTGCAGTTATGTATATAATATTAGCGTTTATTATGTTATTTAGAGGTTTTGTTGATGCTATTATGATGCGAATTCAACAATATTTAGCATCTTTAAAAAATCCCTCTAGTTTTTTGCCTCCACATCATTATGATCAAATATTTACAGCTCATGGTGTAATTATGATTTTTTTTGTTGCCATGCCTTTAATTATTGGTCTTATGAATTTAGTAATTCCATTGCAGATTGGAGCTCGTGATCTTGCTTTTCCATTTTTAAATAATTTAAGTTTTTGGATTACGGTTAGTGCAGTTATTTTAATTAATTTATCTTTAGGAATAGGTGAATTTGCTAAAACAGGATGGTTAGCGTATCCTCCTTTATCTGAAATGGAATTTAGTCCTGGTGTTGGAGTAGATTATTGGATATGGTGTTTACAAATTGCTGGAATTGGTACTACTTTAACAGCTATTAATTTTTTAGTAACTATTTTAAAAATGCGAGCTCCAGGAATGACATTATTTAAAATGCCTGTTTTTACATGGACTGTTTTATGTTCTAATCTTTTAATTATCGCTTCGTTTCCAGTATTAACTATTACTTTATTATTATTAACATTAGATAGATATTTAAAATTTCATTTTTTCACTAATGATATGGGTGGAAATATGATGATGTATGTAAATTTAATTTGGATTTGGGGACATCCAGAAGTTTATATTCTTATTTTACCTGCATTTGGTATTTTTTCAGAAGTTGTGTCGACTTTTTCTAAAAAATCATTATTTGGATACACTTCATTAGTTTGGGCAACTCTTTCAATTACTGTTTTATCTTTTATAGTATGGTTGCATCACTTTTTTACTATGGGAGCAGGAGCTAATGTAAATGCATTTTTTGGAATTACAACAATGATTATTTCTATTCCTACTGGAGTTAAAATTTTTAATTGGCTCTTTACGATGTATAGAGGAAAAATTTATTTTCACTCTTGTATGTTATGGGCAATTGGTTTTTTAATTACTTTTTCTATTGGAGGAATGGCAGGGGTTCTTTTATCTTTACCTCCAGCAGATTTTGTTTTACATAATAGTTTATTTTTAGTAGCTCATTTTCATAATGTTATTATTGGAGGAGTTGTTTTTGGTTGTTTTGCTGGAATTACATATTGGTTTCCTAAATTTTTTGGTTTTGTGTTAAATGAAAAATGGGGAAAAATATCTTTTGTATTTTGGATAACTGGATTTTTATTTGCTTTTATTCCTTTATATTTTCTTGGTTTTATGGGAATGACTCGTAGATTAAGTCAAAATATAGATTATGAATTTCATTATTTACTTTCTATAGCATGTATAGGTGTTTTATTAATTTTTTTAGGAATTCTTTCACAGGTAATACAATTTTTTGTTTCTTTTAAAAATAGAAAAAAAAATTTAGATGTTAATGGAGATCCTTGGGATGGAAGAACTTTGGAATGGTCTATTCCTTCTCCTGCTCCTATTTATAATTTTTCTCAGATTCCAATTATAAATAGTAGAGATTCTTTTTGGAAAGAAAAAAATTTAAAAAAAAATGTTAATTATAAAATTCAGAAAAACATTTCTTATGAAAATATTTATTTACCTAAAAATACTTTTTATGGAATGCTAATTGGATTTTTTTTATTAATTTTTGGATTTTCTGCAATTTGGCATATTTGGTGGTTATTTTTATTTTCTCTATTAAGTGTTATTTTTATTTTTTTATATAAAAGTTTTTTAAAACCACAAAAATATTGTATAAAAAAAAATAAAATAAAAAAAATAGAAAAAATTCATTATAACAATTTAATTAAATAGAGTTTAAAATATGTTTAATAATTTTTTAAGTAAATTATTTGTTAAAAAAATAGATAATAATTCTAGTAATTTACAAATAAATAAAAAGAAAATTTTTGGTTTTTGGATTTATATTTTAAGTGATTGTATTATGTTTTCTACGGTTTTTTCTGTTTATTTTGTTATGGTTAATAATATTTCAGGAGGTCCTTCAGGAAAAGAATTTTTTAATTTAAATTTTGTAGCTTTAGAAACTTTTATATTATTATTAAGTTCGTTATTTTTTAGTATATCGATTGATTTTTTAAAGAAATATAATGTGTTTATGGTTTGTTTATTTTTATTTTTAGTTTTTTCTTGTGGAATATTTTTTATTTTTTTAGAAGGATATGAATTTTTTCATTTATTTAAAAAACATTATTATCCTACTAGAAGTGGTTTTCTTTCTTCATTTTATTGTTTATTATTTTTACATGGTTTCCATGTAATATCTGGTTTAATTTGGATAGTTTTAATGATTTTTCAAATTTCTTTAATTGGAATAAATAAAATAATTAATACACGAATTTTATGTTTAAGTATTTTCTGGCATTTTCTTGATATTATATGGATTTTTGTATTTACTTTTGTTTATTTATTTGGAGTAATACAATGATTTTTAAAAATAAATTAATTAATTTTTTTCAAACTACTATATTTTTTTATATAATTGTTTTTTTATTTTCATTAATTTTATCATTTTTTCCTTTTTTAATAGTTTCAATAAAATCTATGTCTTCAATTTTTTTATATTTTTTTGTAACAATATGCTGTTTAATTCAAGTTATTATACATATATTATTTTTTTTACATCTTAATGATTTGAATAAAAATAATTGGAATATTTTTTCAATAATTTTTACTATTACTGTAATTTTAATTATTTGTTCTGGGTCAGTTTGGATTATGCGGAATTTAAATCATCATGTCATATATTTATAGATATTTAAAAAAAGATCTTATGTATTATTTAGAATTGATAAAACCAAGAATTTTATTTTCAAATTTATTATCTGCTATATCTGGATATTTTTTTGGATTAAAAAATAATTCTATAAATTTTTTAATTTTATTTTATATGATTTTTGGTTTATTTTGCATAATATCATGTGGATGTGTTTTAAATAATATTTTTGATAGAAAAAATGATAAAAAAATGAAAAGAACTATGAATCGAGTTTTAGTTAAAAAAAAATGTTTTTTAAAAAAATCAATTATTTTTTCATTTTTTTTATTTTTTATTGGTTCATTTTTTTTATATTTTTTTGTAAATAAATTAGTTTATTTAATATCTTGTATTGGATTATTTGTATATGTTATATTTTATACAATTTTTTTAAAAAAAAAATGTCAATATTCTACAATTGTTGGAGCTATTTCTGGTTCTTGTCCTATATTGATAGGTTATTTTTCAGTATCTCATTATAGTATTTTTTTAGGAATATGTTTATTTTTTATATTTTTCTTTTGGCAAATACCTCATTCATATTCAGTTTCTTTGCTATATTTAAAAGATTATAAAAAAGCACATATTAAAGTTTTTCCAGTTGTAAATAATTTTCAAACTACATTAACTCATATGTATTTTTGTATAAATTTATTGATTTTTTTTACATTTATTTTTGGTTTTTTTAGTTATTTAAATGATTTAAATTTAACAGTACTTTTATTATTTGGATTTTTTTGGTTATTTTTAGTTTCTCAAGGATTTAAGACGTATTTAAATCCTTTAAATTGGATTTTAAAAATTTTTAAATTTTCTATATTTTATATTATTTGTTTTAATATTTTTATTTGTTTTAATTATATTTAAATTTTTAAATACATTTATTTGCGTTAGGAATTCCAGATATTTTATTGATTTGAATTGAGGGATTATTTTTAAATAATTTTATTAAATCAATACTAGTTATTTGATTTTTTTTTTTTTTATTAATTGCTGTTAGTAATATTCTAATAGAAGGACTTATATAAAATTTATAATAAAAATCTCTAGTAAAATGTATTATTTTCCAATGATTTTTATTTAATATAATACCTTTTTTGAGAGCTTTTCTAACAGCAATTTTTTTATTCCATAAATTATTTTTTTTTAGAGTTTTTTTTATTTTCATAATTATTTTTTATTATATTTATTTACGTATTTTATATGCTGCTTTATCTAATACTCCATTTATAAATTTATGGCTATCTTTAGATCCAAAAATTTTTGAAATTTCAATTCCTTCATTTATTATAACTTTATATGGAATATCTATTCTTTCTAAAAGTTCATAAAAAGACATTCTTAATATAGATTTTTCAATTTCTCCTAATCTATTAGAGTTTTTAATAATATATGGTTGAATTAGTATATCTATTTTTTTTTTATTTTTTGCTGTACCTGTAAATATTTCGTTAAAGTAATGTATATCTATTTTTTTTTTATTTTTTTTATAAAAATATTTTTTTATGTCTGAAATTTTATTATTAGATATTTGTAATGAATAAAGCGCTTGTACTATACATGTTCTTGCATTTTTTCTAAGATATATATTCATTTTTATATTTCTTTAAATGTAATAATTTTTTTATTAATGTATTTTTTTAAAAAGTAATAGTAAATTTTAAATCTGATCCAATTCTAGTAATTTTTTTAAAATAAATTTTTTTAGATTGAGACATTTTTTTTATTTTGTTAAATAAAAATATTGGTTTAGATTTATTTCCTAAAATTATTGGAGCGCAATATATAATTAATTCATCAACTAATTTTAATGAAATTAATGATGTTGCAAGTAGTGATCCAGATTCTATTAAAATATTTTTTATATTTAAAGTTCCTAATAAATAAAATAAATTTATTAAATTTATTTTTTTTTTATATTGTGGAACAATTATTTGTTTAACATGTTTTGGCCATTTTTTATTATCGCTTTTTAAGCGAATTAAAAAAATTTTTTCTTTTATTTGTATTATTTTATGATTTTTTTTTATTCTATTTTTACTATCAATAATTATTCGAATAGGGTGAATATAATTTTTTTTTTTAATAATTAATTTATTTTTTTTATTTATATCTGAAAATCGCACATTTAATAATGGATTATCTTTAATTACTGTATTGCTAGTAGTTAAAATAGCTGAACTTTTCGCTCTTAGTATTTGTACGTTTTTTCTAGATTTTTTGGATGTAATCCATTTGCTAAATCCTGAATTATCGGCTATTTTTCCATCAATTGACATAGCCATTTTTAATTTTATCCATGGAATTTTTGTTTTCATCCATTTAAAAAAATCTTTATTTAAATTTTTTGCTTCATTTTTCATTAATCCTAAATGAACAATAATTCCAGATTTTTTAAAAAATTTTATACTTTGTCCTGAGACTTTTGGATTTGGATCTTTAACTGCAATAAAAATTTCTTTTATACCTGATTTAACAATTTTTTTATAACATGGACCAGTTTTTCCATAATGGAAACATGGTTCCAGTGTTATATACATAGTAGATCCTATAGATAATTTTTTAGATTCTTTAAGAGCATTAATTTCTGCATGTGAAGAACCAAATTTTTTATGCCATCCTTGTCCAACAATTATATTTTTTTTAACTATAATACATCCAACCATAGGATTTGAAGAAGTAGTAAAAATTCCTTTTTTTGCTAAAAAAATTGCTTTTTTCATATAAATTTTATGATTCATAAAAATTTTTCGCTTTAGAAGATTTTTTTTATTAATATATTTTTTATTTTAGATGTTTTTTATAATATTAATCATTTCTAATGCAGCTTCTGCAGCTTCTGATCCTTTATTATTAATTTTTATTCCACATCTTTCTAAAGTTTGATTGATATTTTTTGTCATTAATATACCTAAAGTAATAGGAATCTTATTTTTTAAACTTACTTTAGATATTCCATATGAAAGCGAATTTTCTATAAAATTGTGGTGTCTTGTTTTTCCTTTAATAATAGCTCCTAAAACTATTATTGCATTATATTTCATTTTTAATGAAATTATTTCTGCTGTAAGTGGTATTTCATATGCTCCAGGTATTTTTATAATAGAAATGTTTTTTTTATTAATTTTTCCTTTGTTTTTTAATGTTTCTATGCATCCTTTTAATAACATATTACTTATTAATTCATTAAATTTTGTTATGATAACAGCAATTTTTAGATCTTTTGAATTTGTTTTATATTTTATTGATTTCATTTTTTCCTTTTTAATAATTATTTTAAAAATTTATATTAATAATATTTTATCATATATTTATTTAATTTTATTTAAAGTTTTTTAAAATAAATTTAAATATATAAAAAAAAATTTGCATATTTTTTTCATAAATGTTATATATATAAATAATAAAATATCGCGGGGTGGAGCAGTTTGGTAGCTCGTCGGGCTCATAACCCGAAGGTCGTTGGTTCAAATCCAACTCCCGCAAAAATTTTTTAATTAATATAATATTTTA
This sequence comes from Buchnera aphidicola (Periphyllus testudinaceus), assembly GCF_964059035.1. Lineage (NCBI taxonomy): Bacteria > Pseudomonadati > Pseudomonadota > Gammaproteobacteria > Enterobacterales > Erwiniaceae > Buchnera > Buchnera aphidicola. The sequence continues at coordinate 357,729 of NZ_OZ060380.1, read as the reverse complement.
ATTAAAATATGTTTTTTTTAATAATTTTCTAATCTTTTTTTTAATCCGCTTTTTTTAATAATTTTTTTTTCAATATATTGTAAAAAAATATTTTTTTTTGATAATATTAATAGTTTTTTTTTTGATCGAGTTATAGCAGTATATATTATTTCTCGAGACATAATTTTATTTTTTTTTGAAGGAATTATTAAAATAACTTTTTTAAATTCAGATCCTTGAGATTTATGAACTGTTATAGCCCATGTAGTTTTATATTTTTTAATTAAATTTATTGGAATAATTTTAATTGATTTATTAGGCATTAAAAAAAACACTTTCATATTTTTATTTTTATCTAGTAATGTTATTCCAATTAGTCCGTTAAATAATTTTAATGTATTTAAATTTTTTGTTATAATAATTGGTTTTCCGACATACCATTTTTTATTATTAATTTTTTTAAAATATGTTAAATTATTTTTTTTTATAAGATGTACAAAAATTTTGTTAATTCCTTTTATTCCATATAATCCTTTTTTTAAAATACATAAAATTCGAATTTTATTGAAAATTTTAATAATTTTTTTAAATGGTTTATTTTTTAAAATCATTTTCCAATAGTTTTTATAAAATAAAAAAAATTTTTTAATTATATTAATATATTTTTTATATTTATTATTTATAATAAAAAATTTAATATTTTTAAATTTATTATTAAAAATATTTTTAATGTTATTTTTTTTATAATTTTTAATAATTTTAGAAAATTTATAAATATCAGATTTTTTTTTAAATCTATATTTTTTTTTTAATAAACATATTTTATTTTTTAAATATTGTTTTTTATAAATTTTTTTTATATTTTTTTTTTTTAGACATTTTTGAAATTTATAATAATTTTCTTTATTTTTATTTTTTTTTAAATAATATATAAAAATATCATTTAAAATTGAACCAGTATTAATTGAAGGTAATTGATTATTATCACCAAGAAATATTATTTGTGTATTATTAGAAATTAATTTAATAATATTTTCAAATATAAAAATGTCTATCATAGATGATTCATCTATAATTAATAAATTGGTATTAATTTTATGTTTTTTTGAAAAAATATCATTGTTTTCAAAATAATTATTTTGTTGAAATAAACGATGTATAGTAAATGATTTTTTTGGAATATATTTTTTAAATTTTTTATTTACTTTTAATAATAATTTATTATTTTTGATAGATTCTAATAAAACAGTACTTGCTTTTCCTGTTGAAGCAGCTAAAGTAATTTTTTTATATTTTGACATCGTAATAAATAAAAAAATTATTTTAGATACTATATTTGTTTTTCCTGTACCAGGTCCTCCTAATATAAAAGTAAATTTATTTATTAAACATGATGTGATTGCAATTTTTTGTTCAACATTTAAATTTTTAAATAATTTTATTTTTAATATTTTATTAAATTTATTTAAAATATATTTATTTAATGGATATTTAGAAATTAAAAATTTAAATATTTTTTTTTCTATTTTCCATATTTTGTTTAAATATAAATAGTGTTTATCTAAAATTAAAGGACAAGATGTTTTTTTTTTGCTTACTGCATTACTTTTTAATAATTCTTTTTTTATTTTTTTTGTAGTATTAAAATGTTTAATTTTAGAAAGTATTTTTTTTGAAAAAAATTTTTTTCTAAAAATTTTTTTTAAAGATATATAAGAATGACCTTTTCTATTTTTTAAACTTAAATATGCAGAAATAATTAGAACTAATGATTCATTTTTTTTTGAAATAGTTTTAGAAAAGTAAAAATCTATTATTTTAATTATTTTTTTTTTAAGTAATTCTTTCATTATATTTAACATAGTTTTTATATCTTTTATGGTATTAAAAAAGTATCATTTATTTTTTTAATAATTTTTTTTTTAGGATAATAAAAAAATATTCCTGTTTTTTTGTTTTTTCCGTTCATTCCTCTTAAAAATAGATAATAAATTCCTCCAAAATTTTTTTTAAAATTATATTTTTTTAGTTTTCTTTTTAAAAATTTATGTAAAGCGGTAGAATATAAATAATATTGAATATCATATCCGTTTTTTTTAATTTCTTTTTTTAAGATTTTTTTTGTATAGAATTTTTTATTTTTTCCTAGGTAATTTGATTTATAATCAACTAAGTAATATTTATTTTTATTTTGAAATATTAAATCTATAATTCCTAGTAAAATTCCTTTTTTATAAATTTTAGGTGTTTTAATATTTTTATTTTTTAATATTTTTTTTATAGAATTAAAATTTATTTTTCTTTTTAAAAATAAAGAAAATTCTAGTTCTTTTACGAAACAATTATTTTTAATTGTACGTAAATTAATTCCATTATTATTTAATGGAGTATTTAAAATATTTTTTATCCAATATTGTATAATATTTATCCATTTTTTTGATAATTTTAATTTTTTAATTTTTTTTAATAAAAATTTTTCATTAATTTTTTTTTTAAAATTTATTTTTTTTAATATTTCATGAAGAAATATTCCATATTTTTTTCCTTTTGGAAAAGATTGTATGGTATATTTTTTTGTATTTTCTTTATTTTTATCATTATTATTAATAAAATTTTTTTTAATTTTTAAAATATTTTCTTTATTTATTTGTGTATAACTTGTATAAATTTTTTGTTTAAACGTTTTTACAAATTTTTGATTTATTAAAACATTTTTTTGTTTTTTTTTTTTTATTTTTTTAAAATTATATTTTTTATTTTTTGAAAGAATTTTTATAGATGAATGTAAAGAAATATTTTTAAGTTCTTTATGAAGTTCTTTTTCATCCATAGATTTTCCTTTTTGAAGAATATATCCTAATCCACTTTTATGAAAATCTGTTTTTTTATTAGTATGTTTTTTAAAGTTATTTTTAATTAAAGGACTTACTCCTATACTACAATGAAATTTTGCTCTAGTAATTGCAACGTATAACAAACGAATATCTTCTGATAATCTTTCTTTTTCTTCAAGAATAATTTTTTTTTTATTTTTTTGTATATTTATATGTGTATTAAATTTTTTTCTATCATGAAAAATTAATTTTTTTGAAGGTTGAAAAGTAGAAATAAATGGTATCCATACTATTGGATATTCTAATCCTTTAGATTTATGTATAGTTACTATTTTTATAGAATTTTTTTTATTTTCATTAACTTTTATATAATATTTTTTATTTTTTGTTATTTTTTCTTTTATTTTATTATGAAACCATGTTATAAGTGAGCTAAAATTTTTTCTTAAAATAGATTTTTTTTCTAAAATTTTTGCTAAATTAATTAAATTTTGTATTTTTTTTTTATTTTTATTTTTAAAAAAATATTTTTTATATAAATTACTTTCATAAATAATTTTTTTTATTAAATTTAAAATTCCATGTTTTTTCCATATTTTGAAATAATTATAAAATTTTTTTTTTATTTTAGACCATAATTCATATTTTTTGGTTAATTTAGAAATTATATAAGAATTTTTAAATATTATTGAAGTAGAAATTGCTCGTTTTAAATAAAATTCATTAGATTGTTTTAAAATAGATTGTAATATATAAAATATTTCTTTAACTTCTATTTTATGAAAAATAGATTTTTTATCAGAAGTATAATATGAGTTAATTTTAAATTTTTTTAATTCTAATTTTATAATTTTATATTCTTTATAGTTTTTTACTAAAATACAAATGTCTTTTATAGTTAATTTTTTTTTTTTTGTTGATGTTTTTAATATAGATTTTTTTTTTTTTATGTTTTGGATTAAGTAAAAAATATTTTCAGCGCATTTTTTTGAAATCCATTTGTTATATTCAAGAAATGTTTTTTTTTTTCCAGGTTGTAACCAAAATGTCATTGTTGGTTGTTCTATTTTTTTTATTAAAAATTTTATTTTTTTTGATTGGGAAGAAGGAATTAATTTTTTATATATAATTTCTTTAAATAAAAAACTATTTTTTATTCGAGTAAATAAAAAATTAATATTTTTAATTAATTTTTCAGATGATCTCCAATTTTTTTTTAATGTATATTTTTTTAATATTTTAGATTTAGTTTTTAAATAAAAAAATATGTCTGCTCCGCGAAAATTATAAATTGATTGTTTGGGATCTCCAATAAGAATAAGAGATGATTTTTTTTTATTTTTATATATTTTTTTAAATATTTTAAATTGTTGATGATCTGTATCTTGAAATTCATCAATAAATGCTATTGGAAACTTTTTTTCAATATATTCTGATAAATTTTTATTATTTTTTAGATTTGATAATAAAAATTTAATTAAATTATCAAAACAAAAATATTTTTTTTTTTTAATATTAGAAATTTTTTTAATTTTTTTCATAGAATAGAATAAAAATTCTTTTTTTAATGAAAATTTTTTTTTTAAAAATTGGCTTATAATTTTTAAAAAATAATAATTATTTTTTATTTTTTTTAAATTTTTAAAATTTTCATATATTTTTTCTTTTTTAAAATAATTTAATTCTATTGGTATATTATAGTTTTTAGTTTTTTTTATAGACCATTTTGTAATTTTTTTTAACCATCTTTGAATGTTTTTTTTATTATAAATTCTTTTATTTAATTTGTCGGTATATATAAAGTTTTTTATAAAATATTTAATTTTAATCCATTTTTTTTTAAATTTCTTAATTTTTTTAATATTTTTATTATGTTTTTTAAAAATATTATATTTTTTTTTTTGTATATAAAAATTTTTGATTTAATATTTAACCATGGATTAATTTCAGATAATAAATTTTTTGGATGTTTCCAGTATTTATAAACTAAATTTGAAATTTCTTTATTTAGTGGAAAAATAAATTTTCTCCAAAAATCGTATGTAGATTTTTCATATATTTTATTTTCATTATATATTTTTTCTGTCAAATTATATTTATAATTTAGATTATAATCTTTCAGTATTTTTTTACAAAATCCATGAATAGTGTAAATTGGAGCATTATTTATTTTTGAAATAGATTTTTTTAATATATTAATTGAATTTTTAAAGTTTTTAATTTTTTTAAATATTTTTTTAAAATTTTTATTATATGTTTTTTTATATAGACAATCTATATATAGTTTATAAATATTTTTTGATAATCTTTTTTGTATTTCTAATTTAGCATTATTTGTATAAGTTATTATTAAAATTTCTTTAATAGAATATTTCTTATTTTTATTATTAATTCCTAATAATAATCTAATATATAAAAGTATAATTGTAAAAGTTTTTCCTGTTCCTGCTGAAGCTTCAATCATTCTTATTCCTTTAAATGGAATCAAAAATATATTTTTAAGTTTATTTTTTTTTTTCATTTTTTTTATTTTTTTAATTTTTCTAAAATTTTTATAATTATAGAATGTTTTTATATATAGGGTACATCCAATATTTTGTTATTCTAAATATTTTTTTTATAGATTTTTTATTTAGTGAATTAAATATTTTTTTTATATATAAATCTTTTTTTTCTCCTATTATATATTTATTTCCATGCCATGTTTCAAAAATTTTATTTTTACTATTTTTTATAATTTTTTTATTTTTTGAAATATTTTGAATTTTTTTATCATATACATAATCAAACCAATTTAATCCTGTTTTAGTAATAATTAATGGATTTTTTAATCCTTGGATATAACCATAAATATATTTTAAAAGATATTTTTTTGATTTTTTTTTTGTAATGTTTTTAAAAGTTATTTTTTTATTTAAACTAATATATATGCTATTTTTTTTACCTCCATTAGCACAGTATATGATATGTTTTAACCATAAACTAATTTTATCAAAATTATTTAAGTTAAAAGATTTCCAGCGTACAACACCATTTAAAGAAGAGATATTTTTTAGTTTTCCATATATTTTATATTTTTTTATTTTTAATAAGAATTTTTTATTTTTTAAAGTAAAATTAATATTTTTAATTTTTAAAAAAATTTTATTATTTTTTTTTATTTGGTGTTTAAAATAAATTTTTCCTAGGTTTCCATGAGGTAAAATTCCTAAATATTTTATTTTATTGAATAATTTTTTTAAGTTTTTTTTGAAAATTATATAATTTAATATTTTTTTATTTAATAAATAATGATTTTTTTTATCTATGTAAAATGGTTCATTATTTGAATAATTTATATATTTTTCTTTATAATATATTTTTAATATTTTATTAAAAAAATAGTTTATTGGATTTTTCCAGAATAAAATAAAATTTTTAAATTTAATTTTTTTATAATTTTTTATATAAATATTTTTTTTAAAAAAATTTGTTTTAATTATTTTTTTTTTATTTTTAGATATATTCCAAAAATTATTAAAACTATTAAATTTATTTTTTAAATAAAAATTTTTTTTATAAAAACTATATTTTTCGTGAATTTTTATTAATTGTATTTTTTTATAATCTTTTAAAAAATTTTTTTTTATATATTTTATTAATTGATAAATTATTATAGATGGTTTATTATTTTTTTCATTTTCATAAGAGTTTTTAATATAACTTATTATTAGTTTTTTTGTAGTACAACTTAATAATTCTAGAAAAATATAATAATCTTGTGTATTTTTTTTAAAATTTTCTTTTTTATTATATAAATGAATTAAATTTTCTCTTTCTTGTGTTTTATTTTTAAAAAAATTTTCATTCATTCCTAATATGTAAGTAATTTTAAATGGTATTGTCCTTAATAGATTAAAATTAGTAAATATTATATTATTATTTTTTTTTTCACGTTTATAAATTATATTAATTTTTTTATTAATTTCATATTTTATAATATCTATAGATATTTTTTTTTTGTATGAACTAATTTGAATATTTTTTAATAAATATTTCCAATTTTTTTTTATATGTTTTAGTTTTTTTTTAATTTTTTTTGTATAAAAAAAATCATTTATTATTTCTTTATATATTTTTTTCCAAGTTTTACATTTTTTTTTTGTAGATAATTTTTTTTTCCATTTTTTTAATGTTTTAATAAATAAAATTAATTTTTCTAGTATTAGAATGTGGTTTTTTTCATTTATATTATAAGGAAATATTTTATTCCATACTTTATTTTTTTTTTTCATTCCATAACCTAAAATTATTTTTTTAATTCCATAACTCCATGTATTTTGATGTTCTTCAGGAAGTTTTAAACTTTTTTTATGATTTTTATTAATTCCCCAACAAATATTTGTATATGAGATCCATTTTTTTATAATTTTAAGTTCTTTTTGTGAAATTAAAAATTTTTTTGAAATAAATTTAAAATTTAAATAATCTAGTATTTTTTTATTTTTAAATTTACTTTGAGGTAATGATAAAATTTTATTGAAAATATATATAATAGGATTATTTTTATCAAATATTTTTTCATGTATAAAATAAGGTATGTTATTTTTTTTTATTTCAGAATTAAAAATAGAATTTATATATGGAATATATTTTTGGATATTTTTAGATTTAACAATTATGTGTTTAGGTTGTATAGTTTTTGTATTATTTAAAATTTTTAAAATATTTTCTTGTAAAATTTCTATTTCTCTAAAATGATTATAGCATTCATGTATTGATATTGAATTATCTTTTTTTTGATTTATATATATAGAATTGTTTTTTAAAAAAAAAATTTTATTTTTTAGTTTATCAAGTAAAGTAATATTTTTATTTTTTATATAAATATTTTTTTTGTTTTTAGTTAAAGATAAAATATTTTTTATTTTTTTTAAGTCATATTTCATCCAATTAGATATTATTGAATTTTTTTTATAATTAATTATTGATTTTTTATTTATTTTTTTAAATGGAGTGTACAAAAAAAAATAAATTTTTAGTTTCTCACTAATTTTTTTTAAAATATTAAAATAAGAAATAGGAAAATCAATTGGGTTTAATATAAATATTCTATTAGGTAATTTTTTATATAAATTTTTTTTTAAATAATATTTTTTCATAAAATTTTTTATTAAATTTACATAATGATGGGTATTTTTTAAATTTTTATTAATTTTTTTCCATATTTTTTGTTGTTTTAAAAAAATTTTTTTTTTGTTTTTTTTTGTATTTTTTTCTAATTTTTTTATTAATTTTGTGTTATAAATTAAATATTTATAAAAAATTTTTGAGAAATTTTTAAAATATTTAAATTTGTTAAATTCATTTTCTTTTTTTTTAAAAAAATATTTTTTTTGGAATTTTTCAGGTAAACTCATTAGTTTCCATAAAATATATGATTGATTAAATTTTTTATATTTTTTTTTATTTATAAATAATTCTAATATGTAAAATATAAATTTTTCTGGAGTAAAAAATGAAATATTACAAAAAATTCCAAATTTTTTTTCGATAATTTGTCTTATAAATTTTGAAATTTTTAATTCTGGTACAACAATTATTTCTTTAATAAATATTTTTTCTGAAGATTTAATATTCATTATATAACACATTTTTTTTATTAAATTATTAAAACTATTAGAAGTATAAATTTTTATCATAAATAATTTTATAAAATAAAGTGTTATTGTTTATTAGGTAATTAAATTATTTTTTATTTAAAATAAATAAAAGAAATTAATTTAATTATTAGATTTGTTTATTTTTTTTTTTGGTAATAAATTATTGTTATGAATATATGTAGGAATTTGTATATTATTTTTATCTAAGGCTTTTTTAAAAGCAAACATTAAATCCCAATATACACTTTGTAATTCTTCTGTTTTGCTCCAACATCTAACAACAAAATTTAAAGAATAAGGAGATAATTCATTTAATCCTATTACTATATCTTTATTTTTCATTACTCGATCTTCTTCATCTAAAACTTTTTGTAATACATCCACTATTAATTTTGTATTTTTATGATAAGAAACATTAATAAAAAATTCGTTTCTTCGAATAGGAGATCTTGTATAATTTACAATGTCTCCTAATAAAATTTTATTATTTGGAACAACTGCTATTTTTCCATCTATTGTTTTTAGTACAGTATAAAACAAGTCTATGTTTAAAACTGTTCCGGAAATTTTGTCTAAACCAATAAATTCTTTTATTTCAAAAGGTTTAAAAATTTTTAATAAAATTCCAGATGTAAAGTTTGCAATGGTTCCTTGTAGAGTAAATCCTACAGTCATTCCTAAAGTTCCTAATGTTGCGATTACAAAAGTTGGTTGAAAATGATTAAATCGACCTAATAAAATAATTATTGCAGTCATTATAAATGTATATTTGAGCATGTTAAAAATCCGAATATATTAATGTTATAAAGATAATTTTTTTTAATTATTTTTTTAAAATATTATTTTAAATCGTGATAGTTTTTTTATATTATAATAAATTTATTGAATTTAAGTTTAAAAATATTTTTTTTAATTTTAAAGAAGAACAATCTTTAGAGTGTTGTATCCAATTTCTTGGATCATAATATTTCTTGTTAGGTTTATTTTTTCCTTCGGGGTTTCCTAATTGATTTTGAAGATATTTTTTATTTTTTTTATAAAAATTTAATACACCCTTCCATGATGACCATTGTATATCTGTATCAAAATTTATTTTTACTACTCCATATTTAATAGATTTTTTAATATCTTTTAAAGAAGATCCAGAACCTCCATGAAAAACAAAATTTAGTGGATTATTTTTTTTAAGATGATTTTTATTTTTAATATATTTTTGTGATTTTTTTAAAATTTTTGGTTTAAGTTCTACATTTCCTATTTTATATACTCCATGAACATTCCCAAAAGATGCTGCAATAGAAAAATTTTTACCAATAAGAGATAATTTATTATATGCATAATTTACTTCTTTTGGTTTTGTATATAGATATTTTTTTTCTATTTTTGTATTGTCTATTCCATCTTCTTCTCCTCCAGTGCAACCAAGTTCTATTTCTAATAACATATTTATTTTTTTTAGTTTTTTAAGATATTTACTACAATAATTAATATTAGTTTTTAAATTTTCTTGAGATAAATCTAACATATGTGATGAAAATAAAGGGCGACCTTTTTTTGAAAAATATTTTTTTCCAACTTTAATTAATCCGTCAACCCAAGGTAAAAGCTCTTTATTACAATGATCAGTATGAATAATAATTGGTATATTATAATGTTTAGAAACTAAATGAATATGTTTTGCTCCAGATACAGCTCCATCTATAGCTTCTTGAAACATTTCTTTTTTATTATTTTTCTTACCAGATATAAATATTGATCCTCCATATGAAAATTGTATAATTACAGGAGATTTAATTTCGGATGCTGTTTGTAAAACTGAATTAATGGAATCAGTATTAATACAATTTATAGCTGGAATAGCAAAATTATTTTTTTTTGCTAATTTAAATATTTTCTTTGTTTCAGTTCCATTTAAAACGCCTTTTTTAAAATTTTTTAAATTATTTTTCATATTTTTTTAAATTCCTATTAGTTAAAAATTTATTTATTAATGTATTTTTTTTGTAACATTTTAATAGCAGGTAATGTTTTTCCTTCAATAAATTCTAAAAATGCTCCTCCTCCAGTTGAAACATATGAAATTTTATTTTTTATTTTAAACATATTTATAACTGCTAATGTATCTCCTCCACCAGCAAGAGAAAAAGATTTTTTATTATTTGCTATTGCGCGAGCAATTTTTTTTGTACCATTTCTAAATTTAGAAGATTCAAATACTCCTACAGGGCCATTCCAAATAATTGTTTTTGCTTTTTTTATGATTTTTTCTATTATTTGAATACTTTTATTACCTATATCCATAATTTCTTCATTTTTTTTTATTGAATTAGAATTTTTTATTTTATATTTTTTTATATTTTTTGTGATTTTTATAATTTTTGAATCTATAGGTATAATTATATTATATTTTTTTTTTAATTGTTTAGCTAAATTAATAAAATTTTTTTCACATATTGATTTTCCAATATTATTATTTATAGCTAAAAATGTATTTGCTATTCCTCCTCCTACTATTACAGTATCTGAAATTTTACATAAATTTTTTAAAATATTAAATTTTGTAGATATTTTAGATCCTCCTAATATTGTTACTAAAGGACGTTTTGGATTTTTTATAGATTTTTGAAGGGATTTTATTTCTGATGTTAATAAAGGTCCAGCACATGATATTTTTGAAAAAATTCCTACACCATAAGTAGAAGCTTCTTTTCTATGAGCTGTTCCAAATGCATCCATAATAAATATATCACATAAAGAAGCATATTTTTTTGCTAGTTTTTCATCATTTTTTTTTTCTCCTTTATTAAATCTAACATTTTCAAAAATTAAAATCTCTCCATAATTAATTTTAAATTTTTTATATATATCTTTTTTAAAATAAATATTAGTGTTTTTAAATTTTTTTCTTAAATATTGTACAATTGGAAAAAGAGAATATTTTTTTTCAAAAAATCCTTCAGTAGGTCTTCCAAGATGAGACAAAATAATAATTTTTGCTTTATTTTTTAAAGCAAATTTTATTACTTTAAAAGAAGATTTTATTCGTTCATTTGAAGTAATAATATTTTTTTTCATTGGAACATTTAAATCTAATCGGATCAATATTTTTTTTTTATATATATTAATATTTTTTATTTTATTAATTAGCATTTTTTTTCCTTATATATTAAATATTTTTAAAATTTTTACAGTAAATTATTAATAGAAAATATTATTTATTATATTAATAAATAATAATTATAATATTTTTTTAGAAGTATTTTAATTATAAATTAACTTTGAAACCATGTTTTTATTCCATCAAGAAACATTTGAGTTGATAACATAATTAAAATTAATCCCATTAATCTTTCAAGTACGTTGACTACTTTTTTTCCAAATATATTTAAGAATAAATCAGACATTAAAAGGATTATTAGAGTGATAAACCAAGCAATAAATAATGATATAAGAAGAATGTTTATATGAGTAGAATTTTGATGTGATAATAACATTAAAGTTGCTAAAACAGAAGGACCAGCTACTAAAGGTATAGCAAGAGGAACTAAAAATGGCTCATCTTTAGAATCAACTTTAGAATCTTCGATATTATTATTTGGAAAAATCATTTGAATAGCAATAAAAAATAAAATAATTCCTCCAGATATAGAAACTGTTTCTGTTTTAAGATTTAAAAAAGAAAGAATATTTTCTCCAGAAAATAAAAATATTAACATAATTAATAAAGCAATACACATTTCTCTAATTAATATGATTTTTCTTTTTTTAGAATTAAATTTTTTTAAAACAGTCATAAATATGGGAAGATTTCCTAATGGATCCATAATTAAAACTAGTAATATAATAGTTGAAATCATTTGTTTCATTAACTTGTTTCCTATTTTTTAGAAAATAACTTTTTTTATAAATTTATATATAATTTTAATTATATATGATTAATTTCTTTATTATAATTTTTATTTTAATAAATAGTATTTTTCAACGATTATTTTTTTAAAGACAGTGTATAATAAAAACTTCATAGATTTGTTTATTATTTTTTATTTAATAAATTATTTTTTAGTTCTTATAGAAAAAAATTTTATTAAAAAAAAATATATAAAAAATTTTTAATAAAATTATAATTTGGTTAATATTATGAAAAAAATAGTAGGTTTTGTTGGATGGAGAGGGCTTGTAGGATCTGTATTATTAGAAAGAATTATTAAAAAAAAAGATTTTAAAAATTTTAAATTTGTGTTTTTTTCTACTTCTCAAGTAGGTTTTAATAATCTTTATTTAAATAATTTTTTTAAAAATAAATTTTTAAAAGATGCTTATAATTTAGAAGAATTAAAAGAGTTAGATATTATTTTAACTTGTCAAGGAAGCGCTTATACAAATCAAGTATATTATAAATTAAGAAAATGCGGTTGGAAAGGATATTGGGTAGATGCTGCTTCAGATTTAAGAATGAAAGATGAATCAATAATTATTTTGGATCCTATTAATAGAGAAGAAATCATAAAATCTCTTAATAAAGGAATAAAAACTTTTGTTGGAGGAAATTGTACAGTTAGTTTAATGTTATTAGCTTTAGGGGGATTATTTAAAAATAAATTAATAGAATGGATTTCTTTTTCTACTTATCAAGCCGCATCAGGAGGAGGTTCTGGATATATATTAGAATTATTAAAACAAATTATTTTTTTAAATAAATCTTTGAATAAAGATTTTATTGCTTCTAAATCTATTTTGGAAATTGAAAAAAATGTTACAGAAATTTCAAAAAAATCTAATTTTCCGAAAAAAAATTCATTAGTTCCGTTAATTTTAAATTTAATTCCATGGATTGATGAAGATAGAAATAATGGACAAAGTAAAGAAGAATGGAAAATGGAATTTGAAACAAATAAAATTTTATCTTTAAATAAAAAAGATAAAATATCAATTGATGGAACATGTGTTCGTGTAGGTTCTTTGCGTTGTCATAGTCAATCTTTTTTAATTAAATTAAAAAAAAATATAAATTTATTAGATATTGAACAAATTATTGCTTCAGATAATAAATGGGTAAAAATTATTCCAAATAATAAAAAAAGCAGTTTAGAAAATTTAACTCCTTTATCTGTTACAGGAACTTTACAAATTCCTGTAGGAAGAATAAGAAAATTAAGTATAGGAAATAAATATATTTCTGCTTTTTCTATAGGTGATCAATTATTATGGGGAGCTGCTGAACCTTTAAGAAGAATGTTAAATTTTTTAATTTAATTTTTTTTTATTTAATTTATTTTGTGTACATTAAAAATTCTTTATAAGTTTTTATGATTTTATTTTTTTTATAGTATAATAATATGGAATTTTATAATTTTTATATTTTACTAAAATATAATTTGAAAAATTACATAAAAAAATTATTTCTTTATGTATTGTAATATCATCTGAAATTATTAAAATAACTTCTCCGGTTTTTATTGATCGGAGTTTATTTCTTAAAAATAACATTGTATCAGGACATCTAAAACCTTTTAAATTAAAAATTTTTTTTTTCATATATTATATTATTTATTTTTTTAAAATTTTTTATTTAAACATAATGGATATTTCTTTTAAAATTATCCATATTGATTCTTCTTCTATACTTTTAATAGATAATTTAATCCAGTTTAATGATTTAATTATTTTTAAAAAGTTTGAATATTTATTTTTTTTAATTGAGCGAAGATATAGTTTTTTATGTGATTGCCATATTTTTTTTTCTTTAAAGAATTTTTCTATTTTATTTTTTTTTTTTTTTTTTAATAAAATTAGATTAACTATTTTATTTTCTAAAAATCTTACTATAATTAAAGGAGCTGTTTTTATTTTATATAATATGTGTAATATTAATAGAGATTTTTTATTTTTTCCTAATAATAAATAATTCATCCATTCAAAAATTGTATATACTTTGTCATGTATAAGAATTTTTTTTATTTTTTTTATTGTAATTTTTTTATTTAATAAAGACAAAGATAAAAAATCTAAATTTTGATTTAATAATAAAATATCGTTTTTATATCTTTTATATAAAAAATTTTTAGATTTTTCATCAATTGTGTTATTTTTTAAGTATGTTGTTATCCATTGAAAAAATTCATATTTTTTAAAATTAAAACAAGGTATCAATAATTGATTTTTAAAAATTTTTTTTTTTAAATTATAATTTATTATTTTTTTATAATTTGATTCTTTTAAAATAATTATTATTATATTAAAATTAATAATAAATTTATTTTTATGAATTTTTTTCAAAATATTATTATTTATATTATTTATATTAATTTTTAATATTATAATTTTTTTTTTGTAAAAAAAGTTTCTTTTTTTACATTTATAAAAAAATTCTTCCCAATTTTTATCAACATTTATTTCAATATTTATAAAATTTTTTATGTTATTTTTTTTTAATTTTTTTAATATTATTTCTTTATATTTTTGTATTAAAAAATATTCTTTTCCATATATTATATAACAAGATTTATTTTTTTTATAAATATCATTAATTATTTTGTATGTATTCATAATTTTTTTATTTTTAATATTTTTATAAAATTATTTAATTTAATGTTATTAAGTTTAATATTTTATTAGGAATAAAAAATTTTTTTATAATAGTTTTATTATGTATTTTTTTTATTATTATAGAATTTTTCATAGATTTTTTAAAAATATCTTTTTTTGACAAATTTTTTTTTGTTGATAATATACAATTCATTTTTCCATTAATTTGAATAATAATTTTTATTTTTTTTTCTTTTAAATATTTTTTTTCTATTTTTGGCCATTTATTAATATTAACATAAGATTTTTTTTTAAATGAAGTGAGAATTGAATGACTAAAATGTGGAATAAATGGATTTAATAATTTTAATATAATAATTAAAGATTTTCTTATTAAAAAGTATTCATAATCATTTTTTATATTTATTTTTTTTATATATTTAAAGAATTTCATAATTCGAGATATAGAAGTATGAAAAGTTTGTCTTATATTAATATCTTTGGATACTTTTAAAATTGTTTTATTTAAATAAAAATGTATTTTATTTTG
The DNA here is from genome assembly GCF_964059035.1 of Buchnera aphidicola (Periphyllus testudinaceus). Lineage (NCBI taxonomy): Bacteria > Pseudomonadati > Pseudomonadota > Gammaproteobacteria > Enterobacterales > Erwiniaceae > Buchnera > Buchnera aphidicola. The sequence continues at coordinate 342,199 of NZ_OZ060380.1, read as the reverse complement.
TTTTAAGTTTAGTTTTTCTTTTTTATTTTTTTTTGTTTTTTTAAAAAATTTATTGTTAAAATAACAAAATTTCCATAGTTTATTTAAGAATCTATGTATTCCTTTAACACTAAGATCGTTCCATTGTAAATCTGAATTTACTGGTGCTGAAAACATAACAAACAATCTTATTGTATCTGCTCCATATTTTTTAATAACTGTTTTTGGTTCTATTCCATTTTTTTTAGATTTTGACATTTTTATCATTCCAGCGTAAAATACTTTTTTTCCTTTAAAATCAGAAATAGAAATAATATTATTTTTTTTATCTAGTTTGATTGAAATTTTTTTTATATTAATCCATATTTTTATATTATTTTTTAAATAATAAAAAGCATGTGATAGAACCATTCCTTGACATAATAATTTTTTAGCTGGTTCATCTGTATTTACTAAATTAAAATCACGTAATAATTTATGATAAAATCTAAAATATATTAAATGCATAGTAGCATGTTCAATTCCTCCAATATATTGATCTATTGGTAACCAATATTTTGAAGAAAAAGAATCTAACATTCCTTCTGAATAATGCGGGCATGTATATCTTGCATAATACCAAGAAGATTCCATAAATGTATCAAATGTATCTTTTTCAATTTTAGCTAATATTCCATTTATTTTTATTTTAGAAGTATTTTTTTTATAAAAATAATTATCAAACTTAGGAAGTAATACTGGTAATTTTTTTGTGGGAATAGTTACAATAGAATTATTTTCTTTTGTTGCTATTGGAATTGGAGTTCCCCAATATCTTTGTCTAGAAATATTCCAATTTTGTAATTTATATTTTATTTTTATTTTTCCACATTTTTTTTCTTTTATTATTTTTAAAATTTTTTTAGAACTTATTGTGTTTTTTTGTTTATTTTTTTTAATATATTTAATTTTTTTATATAATTTATTATTTTTTTTAAATAATAAATTTTTATTATAAAAAATTAAATGTTCTAAACTAAATTTAGGAGATGCTATTATTGCATTAGTTCCATATTTTATAAAAACAAAATTAGCTATCCATATTGGAATTTTTTTTTTGTTTAATGGATTAATTGCAAATTTTTTTGTATTTATTCCTATATTTTTTATTTTTTTAAAATTTGAAGTTGACGTTAATTTTTTTAATTGATTTTTAACTAATTTTTTAAGATTAGAATTTTTTTTTATTAATGTTTTAACATATTTATGATCTGGAGATATTGCAAGATATTTAGCGTTTAATAAACTATATATTTTAGTTGTATATCCTTTAATTATTTTTTTACTTTTATTTATTTTTAAAGATAGTTCTATTCCTTTTGTTCTTCCTATCCAATTTTTTTGCATAGTTTTTACTTTTTCAGGCCATCCTTTTAGTAATTTAATTCCTTGATATAATTCTTCTGCATATTTTCTAATTTTTAAAAACCATTGAGGTAATTTTTTTAATTTAATTTTTGTGTCGCATCTCCAACATTTTCCTTTTATAACTTGTTCGTTTGCTAAAACAGTATGATCTTTTGAACACCATTTTACTAAAGCTGTTTTTTTATAGACTAAATTTTTTTTATATAATTGAATGAAAAACCATTGCTCCCATTTATAATAATTTGGGTCACATGTTGAAATTTCTCTACTCCAATCATAACTTAAACCTAATTTTTTCAATTGTTTTTTCATATCTTGAATATTTTTTTTGGTCCAATCATATGGATTTTGATTATTTTGTTTGGCTGCTTCTTCTGCAGGTAATCCAAAAGAATCCCATCCTATTGGCTGTAAAACATTTTCTCCTAGCATTCTATGATATCTAGATATTACATCACTTATAGTATAGTTTCTTACATGACCAATATGTAGATTTCCAGAAGGATAAGGTAGCATAGGTACACAATAATATTTTTTTTTTTCAAGATCTTCATATACTTTGAATGTTTGTTCTGTTTTCCATTTTTTTTGTAATTTTTTTTCAATTTTTTTTGGATTATATTTTTTTTTCATTTATTATTTTTCTTTTTATAATAAAACATTTTAATTAATTAATAAGTAAATTTTATTTATTAATTATTTTTTGTAAATTTTTTAATTGTTTTTTTTTTAAAAATTACATTTAAAATATCTTTCATTGTAATTAAACCAGAAATAACTCCAAATTCATCTACAACTATAGAAAAATTATTTTGTTTTAATTTAAAGTCTTTTAAAATTCTATTGATTTTTTGACTTTCTGGAACAATTATAGGAGGTTTGATAATTTCTTTTAAAGAAAATATTTTATTATTTTTTGGTATATATTTAAATAAATCTTTGACTATTAAAAAACCATTTATATAATTTTTTTCATAATTTATTATTGGAAATTTAGTATAAGGAAATTTAATAACTTTTTTAATACATTTTTCAAATGTATCGTTTATATTTAATTTTTTTATTTTTATTCTTGGTATCATTATATCTTTAACTTTTTTTTTTTCTATTTTTATTGTCTGCTTAATAATGTTATATGTATTTTTATTAATTATTTTTTCAGTTTTAATATCTTTAATTAAAGTTAATAGTTCATTTTTGTTTTTTATTTTATTAACAAGTATATTATGTAAAAATAATGAAATAAATCCTTTTTTATTTTTTTTGCACATATTTATATTTCTCATTAAAATATTATGGAATAAAATGTTCAATAATTTTTATAGAATTTAATTGATATATGTTTTTTTTATTAAAAATAATAAGGATTTTTAAATCCTAAAGAAATCATTTGTTTAATTTCTATATATTCCATATTTTTTCTATTTAATAAATTATTATGTTGATATCCCATCAAATGTAATACACCATGAATAATAAGATGAGCCCAATGTTCTAATATTTTTTTTTTATATTTTTTTGATTCTTTTTCTAAAATACTTTTACAAATAATCAAATCTCCTATTAATAATAAATTATTATTTTCATTATTATTAATTATAGAAAAAGATAAAATATTGGTTTTAGTATTATTTTTTCTGTAAATATAATTTAATTCTTTTATTTTTTTTTTTTTTACAATTATTATATTAATAATAGATTTTTTAATATTTTTATTTAATATTTTTTTAATCCATTTTTTTATTAAATTTTTACTCGGAATATTTTTTTTATTATTACAGAAATTTTTTATATTTATTTTTATCATTTTTATATTAATTTTAATTATAAATAATTTTATTAAAATATTTTTAAAAAGTTATTATTTTTTTATTAGAGTTCCTTTTAATTTATATAATGAAGCTTTATAAATTTTTACAAAAACTATTTTACCAATTAAATTTAAAGGTCCTTTAAATATTACAATTCTATTATTTTGTGTTTTTCCAAATAATTTATTTTTGTTTTTTTGATATATGCTTTTTTCAATTAGTACTTCTTGAGTTGTTCCAATCATTTTTTTACTAAAAAAATTAGTATTTTTATTAATTTTTTTTTGTAATATATATAATCTATTTTTTTTTTCTTTTAAACTAGTATTGTCGTTTAATCGAATAGCAGGAGTTCCTGGTCTAGGAGAATATATAAAACTAAAACTCATATCAAATTTTATATCTTTAATTAAGTTTAATGTTTTTTGAAAATCTTTTTTAGTTTCTCCTGGAAAACCTATAATAAAATCAGAAGTAATTTGAATATTTGGTCTAATATATTTTAATTTTTTAATTATTTTTTTATATTGTGAAATAGAGTAAGGTCTTCTCATTTTTTTTAGTATTTTATTTGATCCACTTTGTACAGGTAGATGCAAACAATTTACTAATTTTGGTATTTTTTTATATATTTTTATTAGATCTTTTGTAAATTCCATAGGATTACTTGTAGTAAATCGTATTCTTTTAATTTTTTTAATTTTTGAAATTAATTGTATTAATTTTGATAATTTACAGTTTTTTCCATAAATAAATTTTCCTTTATAGGAATTAACATTTTGACCAAGTAATATTATTTCTTTTGTTCCATTATTAGATAAAAATTCTGCTTCAAGAATAATATCTTCTGGAGATCTACTTATTTCTTTTCCTCTAGTGTATGGAACAATACAAAAAGAACAGCATTTATTACATCCTTCCATAATAGAAATATAAGCGCTAATTTTTCTTTTTGAATGAATTTTAAAAAATTTAAATTTATTTAATTTATTTTCTTTAATTTTTATTATTTTTTTTTCATTTTTTTTAAATAAATTAATCATTTTTGGTAAATGATGTATTGTTTTAGGGCCAAAAACTATATCTACAAAAGGTGCTCTTTTATATATTCTTTTTTTTTCTTGAGTTGCAACGCATCCACCAACAGCAATAATTAATTTTTTTTTAATATTTTTTAATTTTTTCCAACGACCTAATTGATGAAATAATTTTTCTTGAGCTTTTTCTCTTATGGAACAAGTATTTAAAATAAGAATATCAGATTTTTCAGGAAAATTAGTTTTTTTACAATTAAATTTTTTTTTTAAAACTTTGAATATGATAGATGAATCATATTCATTCATTTGGCAACCCCATGTTTTAATATGTATTTTTTTCATTTTTTTTATATTTTTTTCATGAATGAATTAATAATTCTTAATTAATTATTATGTATTTATAATTTTTTATATTTAAAATATATTACATGTATCTAATATAATTAACAATTAAAAGTATAATATTATAATATTTTTTAAAAATATGGTATTTTTAAAAATTTTTTTAATTTTTTTTTATAAAATTAAACATTTTTTATAATGTAAAAAATTTTTTATTTTTTTTATAATTTAGTAATATAAATAATAATAAACCTAAAATAATCATTGGAAAAGATAAGAGTTGACCAAGCGTAAAATTTTTATATAAAATATTAATTTTTATATCAGGTTCTCGAAATTGTTCTAAAAAGATTCTAAAAATTCCATAAAATATTAAAAAAATACTAGAAACTATTCCTGTTTTTTTTGTTTTTTTTAAAAAATAATTAATTATTATAAATAATATGATTCCTTCAAAAAAAAATTCAAACAATTGAGATGGATATCTTGGTAACATACCGTATGTATTAATTATTTTTTTAAACTCTGGATGTAATTTTAGTTCTTTTAGATCAAATTTTATAGAATTAGGGAATAAAAATGCTCCTGGAAAATTTATGGCTACTCTTCCAAATAACTCGTCGTTAATAAAATTTCCTATTCTTCCTATTCCTAGACTTATTGGACTTATTAAAGAAATAAAGTCTGTTATTTTAAAAAAATTAATTTTATTTTTTATAGAAAATATTAAACAAGAAATTATTATTCCAATTAATCCACCATGAAAAGACATTCCTCCATTCCATATTTGAAATATATAAAATTTATTTTTTAAAAAATCAGAAAATTTATAAAAAATTACATATCCTATTCTTCCTCCAAAAAATAATCCAATGAAACAATAATATATTAATTTTTTAATATATTTTTTTTTTAAGTTAACATATTTTTTTGCATATTTTTTACTATACCATATAGAAATTGTAAAACACATGAAATATATTAATCCATACCAATGTAAAGAAATAAATCCTAAAGAAAAATAAATTGGATTAATATTAGGAAATTTAATATATATATTATTCATATTTTTTTAAATTTTTATGTATATTTTTTAAAGAATTTTTTATATTAATATTTTTATATTTCTAATGATAACATTTCTTTAATAGTTTGTTTTCTTCTAATTTGTATTAAATTATTATTTTTTAGTAAAATTTCTGGAATAAAAGGTCTGCTATTATAATTTGAAGACATAGATGCACCATATGCACCCACATCATGAAAAATTATATAATCTCCTGTTTTTAAAATAGGAAGTTCTATAGAATAAATTTTGCTATTTTCTTTTTGTGTAAAAATATCTCCAGATTCACATAATGGTCCTCCAATTATGACTTTTATTTTTTTAGAATAATCAAGTTTTCTATTATCTATTGTAATTAGAGATATATAATGATAACTTCCGTAAAGAACAGGGCGAATCAAATCATTAAATCCTACATTTACTAATACAAAGGTTCTATTTTTTACTTTTTTTATACTTTGTATTTGTGATACTAAAAGTCCGGATTCAGCTACTAAAAATCGACCTGGTTCAATTTCTAATTTAATTTTACATTTCAATTTTTTTTCAATTTTTTTTTTAGATTTATTCCATATTTTATAATAATTTTTAGTATTAACTTTTTTTTCATGTATTTTATATGGAATAGTTAGACCCCCACCTGCTGATATAAATAAAATTTTTTTATTTATCATTATTGCTTGTTTTTTCATTTCTTTGCATACTTTTTTTAAATGTAAGTAATTTGCTCCAGATCCAATATGCATATGTAATCCAATTAGTTTTAATTTATATTTTTTTATTAAATTAATAGCTAATTTAGTATTCCAAATACCATGTTTGCTGTTTTTTCCTCCAGTATTTGTTTTTTTATTATGCCCATCTCCAAATTTTGGGTTTATTCTTAACCATACTTTATGATTTGGTGATTTTTTACTAATTTTTTTTATCATATCTATGGATCCTATATTTATAGGAATTTTATGTTTTGTTACTTTGATTAAAGTTTCATCATCTATTATATCTGAAGTATAAACAATATCATTACAATTTCCTTTAAAACCAGCTTTTAAAGCTCTCTCTATTTCTCCTAATGATACAGCATCAATTTTTGTTCCATGTTCTTTCATAATTTTTAATATATGAATGTTAGAGCAAGATTTTTGAGCAAATCTTATAATATCAAATTTTTTTAATTTAGATATTTGTTTAGAAATTTTATTATAATCATATATCCAAAATGGTGATTTATAAATTTTTATTGCAGAAAGAATATTTTTTTTACTGATAATTTTTTTTTTGTTTATTATTTTCATATGATTTATTTATTTTTATTGTAAATTTATTTTTTTATATTACGCATAGTTGGAAAAATTATTACATCTTTTATATTTTTTTGATTAGTAAATATCATTATTAGTCTATCTATTCCTATTCCTAGACCTGCTGTTGGAGGAAGCCCATGTTCTAAAGCTAATATGTAATCTTTATCGTATGTTTTATTTGATTTATTTTTATTTTGTTTTTTAAATCTTTTTTTTTGTTCTTTTGAATCGTTTAGTTCTGAGAATCCATTGGCTATTTCATAACCTCCCATAAAAAATTCAAATCTATCAGTAATTTCTTTTTTATAGTTATTTGTTTTTGCTAATGGAGAAACTTCAATAGGATATTCAGTAATAAATGTAGGATATATTAATTTTTTTTCGACTGTCTTTTCAAATATTTCTGTTAATATTTTACCTATTTTCCATTTTTCTTTAATTTTTATTTTTAATAAAATCGCAATTTTTTTGATTGTATTTATATTTTCTAAGTCTTTTTTAGAAATGTTTTTATTAAATTTAATAATAGATTCTTTCATAGTAAATTTTTGAAATTTTTTTTTAAAATTAAAAATATAATTTTTATATATTAATTTATTTTTATTATTTAATTTTTTTGATATGTATTTAATTAAATTTTCTAAAAATTTCATAACATATTTATAATCAGTATAAGCAACATACATTTCCATCATAGTAAATTCAGGATTATGTCTAGACGATATTCCTTCATTTCTAAAATTTCTATTAATTTCAAAAATTTTTTCAAATCCTCCTACGATTAATCTTTTTAAATATAATTCTGGAGCAATACGTAAATACATTTCTTTGTTTAAAGAATTATGATAGGTAATAAATGGTTTAGCAATAGCGCCTCCTGGTATATCATGTAACATGGGTGTTTCTACTTCTAAAAATTTTTTATTTTTCATATATTTTCTAATAGTTGAAATTATTTTTGCTCTTTTTTCAAAAACATTTTTTATTTTTCTATTGGAAATAAAATCGATATATCTTTTTCTATATCGAATTTCTTTATTTACTAATCCATGCCATTTTTCTGGAAGAGGTCTAAGTGCTTTATTTAATAATACAAATTTTTTACAATGAATTGTTAGTTCATTGGTTTTAGTTTTAAATAAAGTTCCTTTTATTCCTATAATATCTCCTATATCAGATTTTTTAAATTTAATATAATTGTTTTTTTTTAATGGAAAAGAACTTTGAGAATAATATATTTGAATTTCTCCTTTTGAATCTTGTAATTTTAAAAATGTAGATTTTCCCATAGTTCTTTTCTGTATAATTCTTCCAGCTACTTTTACAGATAAATTAATTAATTTTAAAGAATCGTTATTTTTTAAATTATATTTTGATAAAATTTTTTTTGATAAATAATTTTTAGAAAAATTATTTGGAAAATTAAAACCTTTTTTTTTTAAATCATTTAATTTTTTTTTTCGATTTTTAAGTTCATTATTTTCTATAATTTTATTTTTTTTTGAGTATTTTTTTTTTTTTTCAATGTTCATTTTTAAAATCCTAATTTTAAACTTTTTTTTATAAATTTTTTTAAGTTTCCATTTAAAAATTTTTGTATATTTTTTGTTTCTAAACCAGTTCTTAAATCTTTTATTCTAGAATCGTCTAATGTATATGATCTAATTTGATTTCCCCATTGTATTTCAAATTTTTTCATATCTATTTTTTTTTTTTTTATTTTTTGTTTTTTAATTTTTATATTTAATATTTTTGATTTAATTTGTTGAATTGCTTGTTTTTTATTTTTATGTTGAGATCTATTATTTTGGCATTGTACTACAATTCCACTAGGTATATGAGTTATTCTAACAGCAGATTCTGTTTTATTTATATGTTGTCCTCCTGCTCCTGATGCTTTATAAACATCTATTTTTAAATCAGATTTTTTAATTTTTTTTGATTTTTTTTTTTTTATAATTGGATATACAAATATTGAACTAAAAGATGTATGTCTTTTGTTTCCTGAATTAAATGGACTTTTTCGAACTAATCTATGTATTCCTGATTCTGTTCTAAACCAACCAAATGCATAAATTCCTATTATTTTTATTGTTGCTGATTTAATTCCATTTAATTTGTCATATACAATATCAATTATTTTTGTTTTAAATTTTTTTTTATATGCAAAATTTAAATACATTTTTAATAAAATTTTTGACCAATCTTGTGCTTCAATTCCTCCTGATCCTGATTGAATGTCAAGATAACAATTTTTTTTATCTATTTTTTTAAAGAATATTTTGTTTAATTCTAAATATTTTATTTTTTTTTTTATTTTTTTTAATGATTTTTTAATATCTTTTAAAATAGATAAATCTGATAATTCAATTGATAATTTTAACAAATTTTTATTTTCTTGAATTTTATATTTAATTATTTTTAATAAAGAAATTTCTTTTAATAGTATTTTTTTTTTTTTATTATATTTTTTTATATAATTTAAGTTTTTCCAATTTTTTATAGATTCTATTTTTTTATTAATTTCTAATAATCGTTCTTTATTTTTTTTTAGATCAAAGACGTTTCCTAATTTTTTTATTTTTTTTAAAATATTTTGATATTTTTTTTGATAGATATTTTATTTTAATCATATTTTTTTTCATTTTTTATTAAATTATATATTATAAATTGTTTTTAGTATAAAACTTTAATAAAATATAATATATATTAAATTAATTAAAAAAAATAAGAAATTTTTTTTAAAATAGATTTTTAATTAATTTTTTTGATCTTTTTTTTATTTATTTTTTTAAATATTTAAATAAAAAAATTAGTTAATTTTTTTATTATTAATCATAATATTGTATTATTTAATTTTTTAAGTGTATGATATTTTAAATATTAAAAAAATTATTATGTTTTATAAAATTTTATGAAAAAATTCTTTTTAAAAAAAAAAATTCTTTCTATGTCTTTTTTAGATGAATGGAGTTTAGTTAAAGTTACAGGAAAAGATAAAAAAAAATTTTTACAAAATCAAATTACTTCAGATATAAATATATTAAAAAATAATAAATATATTTTTTGCGGACATTGTAATTTTAAAGGAAAAATTTTAAGCACTTTATTTATTTTTAAAAAAAAAAATAGCTATTTTTATATTTTAAGAAAAAGTATATGCAAAAAACAAATACAATTTATGAAAAATTATTCTATATTTTTTGATATAAAAATTAAAAAAATTAAAAAATTTTCTTTATTAGGAATTTCTGGTTTTAGTTCAGAACAAAAATTAAAAAAAATTTTTGATATTTTACCGAATAAAAAAAACGTTGTTGTTCATATAAAAGATATTACTATTATTTATTTTAATTCTTTAATAAAAAAATTTTTATTAATTATACCTCAAAAAAAAATTTGTTTTTTTGAAGAAAAATTTAAAAAATTAAATTTTATTAATGATAAACAAGAATGGTTATTAATAAATATTATAGAAAATACTCCAATTATTGAAAAACAAACTTCATTACTTTTTTTTCCACAAGAAATAAATTTACATAAATTTAAAAATGCGTTAAATTTTAAAAAAGGATGTTATATTGGTCAAGAACAAATAGCTAAAATTAAATATAAAAATCTTAATAAAAAAAAATTATGTATACTTTATTGTAATTTTTTATATAATAATTTTTCTTCTGGAGATTTTGTTTATGTAAAAATTAAAAATTCTTGGGTTAAAAAAGGAATTTTATTATCTTCAGTAAAGGTAAAAAAAAATATTATTTATGCACAAGTAGTATTAAATCGTTTTTTTAAAAAAAATTATATTTATAGGATTAACAATATAAATTTTAAAAATTTAGTATAATTTGATAAATTAAATTTATATTTTTAAAATTTTTTTAATTTTTTATATTATTGAAATTTTAAAAATTTATTTTTTAAATTTTCAATATTTTTTTGAGTATAAAATATATTATGATTAATATAGGACAAATTTTTATTATTTCTGCTCCTAGCGGTACAGGAAAATCAAGTTTGATAAAAGCATTTTTAAAAAAAGAACGATCTTTTCAAATTAAAAAGTCTATTTCTTTTACTACACGAATTATGCGTCCTAGAGAAAGGAATGGAATTGATTATTATTTTGTTTCTAAAAAAAAGTTTCAATTAATGATTAAAAAAAAAAAATTTTTAGAATACGCAAAAGTTTTTAATAATTATTATGGTACTTCTTTAAAAAAAACAGAATTAGTTTTATCTCAAGGTAAAGATATTTTATTAGATATAGATTGGCAAGGCTCTATTCAAATTAAAAAATTTTTTCCAAATTCAAAAAGTATTTTTTTATTACCTCCTTCTAAAAAAGAATTGTTAAATAGATTATATAAAAGAAATCAAGATAAAGAATCAATTATATTAAAAAGAATGAAAAATTTTTTTTTAGAAATAAGTCATTATTTAGAATATGATTATTTAATAATTAATGATAATTTTAATTATTCAATTTCTAATTTAAAATCTATTATACAATCTTCTAGATTATTAACTTATTATCAAAATATTAAATATAAATATTTAATTAAAAATTTATTAAAGAAATAATTATATAGTTTTTTTTCTATATGCACATTTTCTTTCATTTTCTGTTAAAAGTTTTTTTCTTAAACGTATTGATTTTGGTGTAATTTCTATTAATTCATCATCATTTATAAAACTAATTGCTTGTTCTAAAGTAAAATTTATTGGTTTAACTAAATTAATAGCTTCATCAGTTCCTGAAGCTCTCATATTTGTTAGTTTTTTTCCAGATAAACAGTTTACTGTTAAATCGTTGGATTTGCTATGCATTCCTATTATTTGTCCTTGGTATACTTGTGAACCATGACCAAGGAATAATTTTCCTCTATCTTGTAAATTATATAAAGCAAAAGCAACTGCATTTCCTGTATTATTAGATATTAAAACTCCATTTCGTCTTTGTCCTACTTTTATTTTTGATAATTTTTCATAGTGACTAAATGATGAAAAAAATAAACCTGTTCCAGATGTTATATTAATTAGTTCCGAACGAAATCCAATTAAAGCTCTACTAGATAATATATATTCTAATCTTACTCTTCCTTTATTATCTGAAATCATGTTTTTAAGTTCTCCTTTTCTTTCTCCTAAATATTGCATTATCACTCCTTGATTTTTTTCTTCAATATCTAAAATAACATTTTCAAAAGGTTCTTGTTCTATATTATTTATTTTTTTAAATATTACTTTTGGTCTAGAAACTTCTAATTCATATCCTTCTCTTCTCATGTTTTCTATTAAAATAGATAAGTGTAATTCTCCACGACCTGATACACAAAAAACGCTAGAATCTTGAGTTTCTTCGACTTTTAAAGCTACATTATGTATTTTTTCTTTGTTTAATCTTTCTAAAATATGTCTTGAAGTAATATATTTTCCTTCTTTTCCAGAAAAAGGTGAAGAATTAACTGAAAAAAACATTTTTACAGTAGGTTCATCTATTTTTAGTTTAGGAAGCGGAATATTATTTTCAATATCACATATTGTGTCAGAAATTTTAATATTTTCAATTCCTGTAATTGCAATTATATCTCCTGAAACTGACAAAGTAGATTCGATTTTTTTTAATCCAAAATATGTTAATATTTTATTTGTTTTTCCAAAATATTTCTTATTTTTATGATTTATAACTTTTATTTTTGTATTTGGTTTTATTGATCCTGATTGAATTCTTCCTATTCCAACAACACCAAGATAATTATCATAATCTAATTGTGATATTTGCATTTTAAATTTTTTATCAATATTATTTTTTGGAGCTGGAGTATGTTTAATTATAGATTGAAATAAAGGAGTCATATTATTTTTTAATTTTTTATAATCATAGCCAGATTTTCCTAATAAAGCTGATGTATAAATTATAGGAAAATCTAATTGTTTATCAGTTGCATTTAAATTAATAAATAAATCAAAAATTTGATCTACTACCCAATCTGGTCTCGCATTTGCTCTATCAATTTTATTTACGACTAGAATTGGATTAATATTATGTTTAAAAGATTTTTCTGTAACAAATCTTGTTTGAGGCATAGGTCCATCAAGAGCATCAACTACTAATAAAACAGAATCTACCATAGATAAAACGCGTTCAACTTCTCCTCCAAAATCAGCATGACCAGGAGTATCTACAATATTTATTTTATATTTATTCCAAATTATAGAAGTATTTTTAGAAGTGATTGTAATACCTCGTTCTTTTTCTAAATCATTACTATCCATTACTCTTTCTTTTTTTTCTTCATGATTTTTAAATATTCCTGATTGTTGTAATAATTGATCAACTAAAGTAGTTTTACCATGATCTACATGAGCAATAATTGCAATGTTTCTAATTTTTTTATTCATTTTTTTTATTCCTTTATATTTTTTATGTTTTATTAAGTTTTTAAATTAGTTTTATTTTTAAAAATAAAAAATATATTTTTTAAAAGCGCTCGTTTTTTTTAAATATTTGTTTATAATAATACATTCATAAAAATTTAACAGTTTTTTATAATTTTTTTTTTATGTAAGTTCTATTTAATTTATTTTTATTAATTTTTATATTTTATTATTTTAATAGGATTTTTATGAAATTATTAAATTTTAATTCAATTTCTTTTTTAAAAAGTTTTTCATATGTAAAAGATATAGACATTAATTTTGGTTCAGAAATTGCATTAATTGGATATTCAAATACTGGAAAATCTACATTAATTAATGTTTTGTTTAATAAAAAAAAAATATCTCGAGTTAGTAAATTTCCTGGAAGCACACAATTAATTAATTTTTTTCAAATTAATAACAGTTTTAGAATTATAGATTTGCCAGGATATGGATATTCTAAATTTTCTAAACAGTTTAAATTAAAATGGATAAAAGAAATAAAAAAATATTTATTATATAGAAAATGTTTAATAGGAGTTATTATATTAGTTGATATTAATTTTTTTTTTAAAAAAATAGATTTAAAGATGCTTCATATTATTAAAAAAAAAAAAATAAAAATAATTATTTTATTAAATAAATCCGATAAAATTAATAATTTTTTAAAAAAAGAAAAATATATTTTAGCAAAAAAAAAAATATTATCTTTAAATATAAAAGCTGATATTCAAGTTTTTTCTTCTTTAAAAAAAATTGGTATTTCAAAACTTAAAAATAAAATTAATAATTTATATATAAATAGTTTATAAATTTTTTTATAGATTGTATTTAATTTAAATTTTATATTTTAAAAAAATTATTTTTAAATTTTTGATTTTATATTTTTATATATATTATTTTTATTTAGTAAATTTTGAAACCAATAAGATTTTTTAAAAGATTTTTTTAGTTTTTTAAAATCGTTTTTTTTAAAGTATTCAAAAATTTTTTTTAAATTTGGTTTTTTTAATTTAAATTTTTTTTTTAATGTTTTCAGTTTAATATTAATTTTTATTTTTGATAAAGAATATGAAAGAAATGCAATTTTTTTATTTTTTTTAAATATGTTTTCAAGTTTTTTTGAATTTCTAATATTTATAAATTTTAATTTTTCTAAGTTATTATAGATTTCTTTTAATGATTTAAAAACTTTTAAAATTTTTTGAGCAGTTTTTATTCCAATTCCAGGTATTCCAGGAATATTATCTGAACGATCTCCAACTATAGCTAAAAAATATTTAATTAATTTAGGGGAAACTCCATATTTTTTTTTAACTTCTTTTTTTCCTATAATTTGTTCATTACTGTTAAGTATTTTTACATTTTTATTAATTAATTGAGTCATATCTTTATCATTAGTTAATATTAGTATTTTTTGTTTCGAATTATTGTTTATTATAGATAAAGTACCTATTATATCATCAGCTTCAAATCCAGGTATTTTTAATATAGGAATTCCAATATGTTTTATAATTTTTGTAATAGTTTTTATTTGTTTTTTTAATTTTTTTGGTATTTTAGGTCGATTAGATTTATAATTTTTATAAATTTTTTTTCTAAAATTAATTTTTGGATGATCAAATACTATAATTATTTTTGTTGGATTATATTCGTTAAAAACTTTTTTTAACATTATTAAAAAACCATATATTGCTCCTACGGATTCACCTTTTTTGTTTTTTAAATTTTTAAAAGCAAAATATGATCTATATAAGTAATTATTTCCATCTACTATAATTAATAATTTTTTTTTATATTTTTTCATAATTTTATTAATAATTTTTTATAATAATGTATTAATTTAAATTTTTTTTAATAAAAATAAAAAAAAAAGAGTTATTTATAAAAAATTTATGTAGTAAAATAGAATATTTTTAATAAATATGTTATTTTACTACTATTTTTTAAATAATTATTTTTTTTTAATTGTTAGTTCTTTAAATCCATAATATGGAGCGTTGGAAGAACCTATTTTTTCTTCTATTCTTATTAATTGATTATATTTTGCAATTCTATCAGTTCTACTTAAGGATCCTGTTTTTATTTGACCTGCAGATGTTCCTACAGCTAAATCAGAAATAGTAACATCTTCAGTTTCACCTGAACGATGAGAAATAATTACGTTATAATTTTCTTTTTTTGCTAATTGTATAGTTTTTATAGTTTCTGTTAATGTTCCAATTTGATTAGGTTTTATTAAAATAGAATTAGCAATTTTTTTTTTAATACCATTTTTTAGAATTTTTCTATTAGTTACAAACAAATCGTCTCCAACTATTTGAATTTTTTTTCCTAAAATATTAGTTTGATTTAAAAAACCTTTCCAATCTGATTCATCTTGCCCATCTTCAATAGATACGATAGGATATTTTTTAGTTAAATTTTTTAAATATTGTGTAAATTCTATTGAATTATAAAATTTTTTTTCTCCTTTTAAATGATATTTTTTAGTTTCTTTATTATATAATTCTGAAGCAGCACAATCTATTGCAAGTGTAATGTCTTTTCCAGCAATATAACCAGATTTTTTAATTGCTTCTAATATTAAAAGAATTGCTTCTTCATTAGAATTTAAATTAGGAGAATATCCACCTTCATCTCCTACAGATGTACTCATATTTTTGTGTTTTAATATTTTTGATAAATTATGAAATATTTCACAACCAATTTGAACTGCATGTTTAAAATTTTTTGCAGATATTGGTTGTATCATAAATTCTTGTATATCAATATTATTATTAGAGTGTTTTCCTCCATTAATAATATTCATCATAGGTAATGGCATAGAATATTTATTTGGAGAATTATTTAAATTAGAAATATGTTGGAATAAAGGAATTTTTTTTGACATTGCTGCTGCTTTAGCATTGGCTAAAGATATTGATAAAATTGTATTTGCTCCTAAAAAAGATTTATTCTCTGTACCATCAAGCTCAATCATTGTTTTATCAATTATTTTCTGATTTATTGAATCTTTTTTTATTAAGTGATTACAAATAAAATTGTTTATTAAATTAACAGATTTTTTAACACCTTCTCCAAAAAATCTATTTTTTTCTTTATCTCTTAGTTCTACAGCTTCTTTAGATCCTTTAGAAGCTCCAGATGGGACTGAGGCTATTCCAATATTTCCGCTTTTAGTATGTACTTCGGTTTCTATTGTAGGTCGTCCTCTCGAATCAATAATTTCTCGACTCCATATTTTTGTAATTTTTGACATGTTTTAAATTTCCTTAAAATTTTTTTAATTTAAAAAAATTAAAATTTTTTAAAATTATTTTTAATAAAATATTTATAAATTTTTTATAGTATTTTTTTAAATAATTTTATTATAGCATTTTTATTATTTTTTATTTTTTTTTATTATTTATAATAATATATTTTTTAATAGTTTTTTTCTTTTAAAGAAACAGTTTCATTAAAAGTTATTTTTTTATTTTTTTTTGTTTTTTGTTTATCAATTATGAAATATCCTGTTCTTTCAAATTGACAGAATTTAAATTTATTTTTATGTATAAAGTTTTTTTCTATAAATCCTTTTTTTATTTGTATTGATTTTTTATTAATATATTTTAAAAAATTTTTCTTAATTTCTGGATTAGGGATAGTAAATATTGGTTTAAATAATTGAAATTTTGCAGGAATTGAATATTTTTTTGAAATCCAATGTATTACTCCTTTTATTTTTCTATCTTTAGGATTTTTACCTAATGTATTTTTATCATATGTACAGAATATTTTTTTTATTTCTCCTTTTTTATTTTTTTCAATTTTTTTTGCTTTAATAACATATGCATGTCGAAGTCTTACTTCTTTATTTATAGATAATCTTCTATATTTTGAGTTAAAATTTTCTTTAAAATCAAATTTATCAATATATATAATTTTATTAAAATAAATTTTATGTGTTCCCATATTTTTTAATGTAGGATGGTTTTGAACTATTATTTTTTCATTGTAGTTTTCAGAGAGATTAGTTATTATTATTTTTATTGGATTAAGAACAGCCATAAATCGTGGAGATGTTAAATTTAAATTGCTTCTTATACAATGTTCTAGTAATGAAATTTCAATTAAATTATTTTTTTTAGAGATTCCAATTTTTTTACAAAAATTTTTAATAGATTGAGGAGTATATCCGCGTCTTTTAAAACCAGATATGGTTGGCATTCTTGGATCGTTCCATCCTTCAACAATGTTATCTTTAACTAAAATTTTTAATTTTCTTTTTGAAAGAACTGTATATTCTAAATTTAATCTAGAAAATTCATATTGTTTAGGATAATAATTAACATTAATATTTTTTAATATCCATTCATATAATTCTTTATTATTTGTAAATTCTAAAGAACATAAAGAATGTGTGATACCTTCAATAAAATCTGAAATACAGTGACTAAAATCATATGTTGGGTATATACACCATTTATTTTTTGTACGATAATGTAAAACATTTTTAATTCTATATAATACTGGATCGCGCATAGTTATATTTGATGATTTCATATTAATTTTTGCACGAAGACATACTTCTCCATCTTTAAACTTTCCTTTTTTCATTTTTTTAAATAAATATAAATTTTCTTTTTTTGAACGATTTCTATAAGGGCTATTTATTCCTTTTTTTGTTAATGTTCCTCTATATTCTTTTATTTCTTTTTTAGATAAATTATCGACATATGCTAATTTTTTTTTAATAAGTTGAATAGCATATTTATATAATTTTGAAAAATATTGAGAAGAATAAAAACTTTTTTTATTCCATTTATAACCCATCCATTTAATATTTTTTTTTATATGTTTAATATAATTTTTTTTTTCTGTAGAAGGATTTGTATCATCAAATCTTAAGTTACATTTTCCATTGTATAGATTTGCAATTTCAAAATTTAAACAAATTGCTTTAGCGTGTCCAATATGAAGAAAACCATTAGGTTCTGGAGGAAATCGAGTACGTATTTTTTTATATTTTTTTTTTTCTAGGTCTTTTTTTATTATTTTTAATATAAAGTTTTTTGTATTATTAAACATTATTTTTCCTTTTTTTTTAAAAAATATGTTTTTTAAAAAATTTTTCTTTATAGAATTTTTATTTTTTCTATGATATAATTTTAAAACTTTAAATTAAAGTAAAAATTTATAAAAATAAAAATTTAAAAATAGTTTATTTTTATATTTTTTAGAAAAAATTTTAAGTGTTTATATTAATATAAAAAAAATTTAAAATTTTTCATTTTTTTTTATTTTGTTTTTTAAATTATTTTAAATTTTTAGCTATGTAGCTCATTTGGTTAGAGCGCAGCACTCATAACGCTGAGGTTATGGGTTCGATTCCCATCATAGCTATAAATTAAATTTTTTAAAAAAATAATATTTAAAAATTTATTCGCGGAAGTGGCGAAATTGGTAGACGCACCAGATTTAGGTTCTGGCGCCTTTTTAGGTTTGCGAGTTCAAATCTCGCCTTCCGTATAATGTTATTTTTATTTTTTTATATTTTTTTTTTGGGGTATAGCCAAGAGGTTAAGGCATCGGTTTTTGATACCGACATCCCTGGTTCGAATCCAGGTACCCCAGATTATTTAATTTATTTAAATAAAGTGGTATTAAATTTATGAAGTTAAAAAAATTAAAAAAAAAAGTAGCTATTGAAGCTTTAAAATTAATTCCTTATCAAGAAATTATTGGGATTGGTACAGGATCTACTATTTCTTATTTTATTAAATATTTAAAAAATATTAAAAACAAAATAAAAGGTGTTGTATCTTCTTCACATCAAACAACAAAAATTTTAAAAAAATATGGAATAAAAATTTTTAAATTAAATGAAATTAATTTTTTATCTTTATATATTGATAGTGCAGATGAAATTAATAAAAATATGGAAATGATAAAAGGTGGAGGAGCTGCTTTAACTAGAGAAAAAATTATAGCTTCTGCGGCTCAAAAATTTATTTGTATTATAGATGAAACAAAACAAGTTAATGTTTTAGGAAAATTTCCATTACCTGTAGAAGTTATACCTATGGCATATAAATTTGTTAAAAAACAATTAAAGAAATTAGGAGGAGAAGTTAAAAAAAGAAAAAATTTAATTACAGATAATCATAATTATATATTAGATATTAGCAATTTATTTATATTAAATCCTAAATATATAGAAAAAAAAATTAATAATATACCTGGAGTAGTTTCAGTAGGTATTTTTTCTCAAAGAAAACCTGACATTTTATTAATTGGAAAAAAAAATAAAATAAAAGTGATTAATCGAAATAAAATAGATTAAAAGTTTATTTTTTTTAGAAAAAAATAAATTTTTATTAAGTATTTTTTTAATAAAATATAAAATTTAATTGAAAATATTTAAATCTCCATATTTATATTGTAAAATAGAAATAGCTGTTAAACATGCTGTTTCAGTTCTTAAAATTCTATTTCCTAAATTCATATGAATAAATTTATTTTTTAAACATAATTTAATTTCTTTTTTTGAAAATCCTTTTTCTGATCCAATTAAAATATTTATTATATTAAAATTTTTTTTTAATGTTTTTATTTTATTTGATATTTTATTTGGAGTGAATATAATTTTTTTTCCAGAATTTAAAGAATTAATCCAATTTTTTAGTTTTTTTGGGTAAAGAATTTTAGTTATTAAATTTCTTTCACATTGTTCACTTGCAGAAATAGATATTTTTTTCCATTTTTTAATTTTTTTTATAATACTATTTTTATTATATTTTAAATAAGAATTTTTACATATTAAAGGGGTTATAGAGTGTACTCCTAGTTCAGAAGATTTTTGTATAATCCATGACATACTTTTGTTTCTAGAAATAGATTGACCTAAATTTATTTTTAAAAAAGATTCATTATCTTTTTTTTTTTTGTTTATAATTCTTACAATAACTTTTTTTTTTTTTAAATTTATTATTTTTGCTGTAAATACATAATTTGTATTATTAAAAATATTTATTTTATCTTTTATTTTAATTCTCATTACTGAAAAAAGATAATGTTTTTTTTCATCTGTAATAGAAATTTCTTTATTAACTTTAATTTCATCATTTATATAAATTCTTGGCATTCTTTTAATATTTTTTTTCATAGTAAAATTTTTATTTTTTTTAATTTATTTATATTTAAAATGTTTTTTATTTAATTATTTTTAATATACAAAAATTTGATATTTTATTTTTATTTTTTATTTATTTTTTTTTAGTATTTTTTAATACATCCGGTAGGATTTGAACCCACGACCTCTCGGTTCGTAGCCGAGTGCTCTATCCAACTGAGCTACGGATGTTTTTTATTTTAAAAATATTTTATAAATTTTAAAAAATTAATGAGAGAGGGATTCGAACCCTCGATGCATATTAAATACATACTCCCTTAGCAGGGGAGCGCCTTAAACCACTCGGCCATCTCACTTTAAATATTTTATCTTAAAAAAACTTTTTATTTTACTATTTTTATAGTATACTTTTTTGTTTTTAAAAGTCAATTTTATATTTTTTTTTTTGTTTTTTAATTGTTTCATAAAATATATTAAGATTTTAAAAAATTAATAAAAAATTTTTTTATATTATGTTGTATTTTTATTGATTTTTTTTTCAGCTTGTATTTTTTGATATATTTCTTCTCTATGAACAGATATTTTTTTTGGAGCATTTACTCCTATTCTAACTTGATTTCCTTTTACTCCTAACACTGTTATTGTAATTTCATCTCCTATAACTAGTGTTTCTCCTACTCTTCTTGTTAAAATTAGCATTTTTTTTCCTTAAAAAGATTTTTTTATATAGTTCCGTATAATTTTTTAGGTACTGCAAAAAATTTTCATAAAATTTATAATAATTTAACTATTTTGAATGATATTAAAAATAATTTTTTTTATTTGATTTATTTTTTTTTTATCAAGTTTATAAAAACTTCCAACTCCTTCTGCAATATTTTTGTTACCTCCGCCTTTTCCATTAATTTTTTTTAAAATTAATAAAAGTAATTTGTTTGCTTGTATAATAGAAGTTAAATTTTTGCTAATTTTTATAGTAAAAATAATTTTTTTATTAATATTAATTAAAACTATAATAATAGATTGAAATTTTTTTTGTAATTCGTCAATTATTTTTTTAATATATGAATTTTTTTCTTTATTTAATATTTTAAAAATAATATTTTTATTTTTTATAATTATATTTTTTTTAGATATTTTTTTTGCTTTTAAATAAATATATTTTTTTATAATTTTTTTATTTTCTGTAGTTATTTCTTTTTTTTCTTTAACAATTTTTTTAATTTGGTTAATTAAATTTGAATTTTTATAATTTATTATTTTATTAATTTTTTCAATAATTTTTTCTTTTTTTTGAATATATGAAAATGCTTTTTTATATGTGACTGCTGTAATTCTTTTAACTCCAAATGAAATACTTTTTGTAGAAATAATTTTAAAAATTAAAATTTTTCCAGTTCTATTTACATGTGTTCCATTACATAATTCTGAAGAAAATGGATTGATAGATATTACTCTAACATTTTTTTTATATATTTTATTAGATAAAAAAATAATTTTTTTTTTTTGAGATTTTTTGAATGTTGTAGTAAATTTTTTAATTTTTATATTTTTTCGAATAAATTTGTTGACAAGATTTTCTATTTTATTTATTTTAATAAAATTTAAATTTTTAAAATAAGTAAAATCAAATCTTATTTTATATGGTTTTATTAAAGAACCTTTTTGTGTTATATCTTTACCTAAAATTATTTTTAATGCAGAATTTAATAAATGAACAGATGTATGATTTTTTTCTATTAATTTTCTTTTTTTAATATTTATTTTTGAAATTACGATATCATTTTTTTTAATTTTTCCAGAAATTACTTCTCCATAATGAATAATTAAATTTCCATATTTTTTAGTTTTATTTACTTTAAAAATTCCATTTTTAGATTTTATAATTCCAACATCTCCAATTTGTCCTCCAGATTCTGGATAAAATGGAGTTTTATCAAGAATTATTTTTCCTTTATTTAATTTATAAATTTTTTTTATTGATTTATATTTTTTATAAATTTTTTTTACAATACTATAACATTGATTAAAATTATGACCTATAAATTTAGTTTTTTTTTTAATATTTATAAATATTTTTTTATTTTTATAAATTTCTTGAGTTTTTGAAAATTTATTTCTTTTTTTTATTTTATTTTTTAAAGTTTTAATATCAATTTTTATCTTTTTTTCTTTACAAAAATCTTTAGTTAAATCTATTGGAAATCCTAGTGTATCATATAAATAAAATACAAAATTTCCGTCTAATTTTTTATTTTTTAAATTTTTTGATTCATATTTTAATAATTTTAATCCATAATTTAAAGTTTTAGAAAATTTTAATTCTTCAATTTTTAAAATTTTTTCTATTTTTTTTTTATTATTACTTAATATTTTTCCTGAACTTCCCATGTTTGTTATTAAAGTAGGAACTAATTTATAAAAAAAACATTCTTTTATTCCAAGCGCGCGACCATGTCTAATTGCTCTTCGAATAATTTTTCTTAAAATATATCCTCTATGTTCGTTTGAAGGTAATACGTTATTTGAAATTAAGAATGCGCTAGAACGAATATGATCGGAAATAACTTGTAGAGATTTTTTATTTTTATTTTTTATTTTATTATTTTTTATAATAGATTGTATTATATTCTTAAAAATATCAATATCATAATTAGATCTTACATTTTGCAAAACTGAAGAAATTCTTTCTAATCCCATTCCTGTGTCTACAGAAGGTGTATGTAATCTTTCAAATATTCCATTTGGAAGTTTGTTATATTGTATAAAAACTATATTCCATATTTCTAAATATCTTTGTTCACATATCTTTTTAGATTTAATAGAGTTATTTTTAAATTTTTTTCCATAATCGTAAAAAATTTCTGTACATGGTCCGCATGGTCCATATTTTCCCATTTTCCAAAAATTGTCTGATTTATTTTTAATGTTATTTATATTTTTTATTTTAATAACTTTTTTTTTTGATAAACCAATAATTTTTCTCCAAATTTTATATGATTCTTCATCATTTTTATATACTGTAACTAACAATTTATTTTCATCTATGTTAAACCATTTTTTTGAAGTTAATAATTCCCATGCATATAAAATAGCTTTTTTTTTAAAATAAGATCCAAAGCTAAAATTTCCTAACATTTCAAAAAATGTATGATGTCTTGATGTATATCCTACGTTTTCTAAATCATTATGTTTACCACCGGTTCTAAGGCAATTTTGTATACTAGAAATTTTTTTATAGATTGGTTTTTCATATCCTAAAAAAATATTTTTAAATTGATTCATTCCTGCATTAGTAAATAAAATAGATGGATCATTTTCTATTATTAATGAACTTCCAGGATATATTATATGATCTTTTTTTAAAAAGAAATTTAAAAATTTTTTACGTATATATTCAGTTGTATAATTCATATTAATCCATATATTATTTTTTATAATTTTAAATATTTCAGCAAATAATTATATTATATATTTTTATATTATTTTTTAATTTTTTCATTATTTATATATTATTATAAATATGAAATAGATGTACGTTATAATATATTTTTTTAAAAAAATTTAAATTTTTTTATATCTTTTGTTAAAGATAAAAAAAATAAATATTTTTTTATTTTTTATAGTTGTATTTTAATTATATAAATATTTTTTTTAAAATTAAAAAATATAAATGTTTTTTAAAAAAAAAGGATATATTATTATGAATAATACCGTATTTTTAAAAAAAATAATTTCTAAAAAAAAATTTAATAAGTGCAGGGTAGATAAAGTTTTATCTAAATTATTTCCAAAATATTCAAGAAGTAATTTTAAAAAAAGTATATTAAAAAATTATCTTTATGTAAATAATTCTATTGTTAATTCTCCAAATTTTAAAATTAAAAAAGGTGATTTTTTAAATATTAAATTAAAAATAGAAAAAAAGTGCATTTTTCCAGAAGATATTTTTTTAGATATTATATATGAAGATAAATATTTATTAGTAATAAATAAACCTTCTTCTTTAGTTGTACATCCAGGAATTAAAAATTTTAAAGGAACATTATTAAATGGTTTAATTTATCACTTTAAAAATATTAAAAAATTACCAAGAGCTGGAATTATACATAGATTAGATAAAGATACAACAGGATTAATTATTGTAGCAAAAACTGTTTCTTCATATTGTTTATTAAAAAAAATGATGAAATTAAGAAAAATTATTAGAAAATATAAAGCGCTTGTATTAGGAAAAGTGTTATATGGAGGATTTGTAAATTCTCCTATTCAAAGAAATAAAAATAGACGTACATGTATGACTATAAATTGTTTAGGTAAGAAATCTGTTACACATTATAAAGTTAAAAAAAAATTTAAAAATTCAACATTTTTAAAATTACGTTTAGAAACTGGACGAACTCATCAAATTAGAGTGCATATGCTTTCTATTAATCATCCTATAGTTGGAGATAAAAAATATAAATGTAATTTAAACAATTTTTTTAAATTAAAAAAAAACAATAATTCGTTTAAATTAATTAAAAATTTTAATCGTCAAGCATTGCATGCATATAAAATAATTTTTATTCATCCAATTACAAAAAAAAAAATAATTTTAAAATCAAAACTTCCTAAAGATATGAATAATTTAATTTCAAATTTAAAATAATTAAAAAATAATATTAAATTTTTAAAAATTTATTTATTATTTAATCTAAAAATAGCTGTTTTTAATGCCCATTTATAACCATCTAAACCTAAACCACAAATTACTCCATTAGAAATATCTGATAACCATGAGTGAGATCGAAAATTTTCACGAGAATAAATATTTGATATATGTACTTCAATAAATGGAATATTTACTGCTAAAAAAGCATCTCTTAAAGCAATACTTGTATGTGTAAAAGCAGCAGGATTAATAATAATATAATCTATATTATTTTTTGAGTTATGTATTTTATCAATTAAAATATGTTCAGCATTTGATTGTAAATGAGTGAGATTTACGAATAATTTTTTACTATATTTTATTAATTTTTTTAATAAATGTGATAATGTGACTTTTCCATAAATTTTTTTTTCTCTGGTACCTAAAAGATTTAAATTAGGTCCATTTAAAAGTAAAATATTTTTTTTTTTCATATTTAATATTTTTTATTTTTCATAGCGTTTATAAAATTATATTATACAATATAAGAAAAAAGATTCAATATATAATAAAAATTTAATTTTTTTTAGATTAAATTTAAAAATTTTTTAAAAAAAAAATAATTTTTTAAAAAATTTAAATTGTTTTTTAAAATGTTTTTTTTGATAGAGAGTATATATGTTTAATATAGTAAAGAATAAAATTTTAACTTCAAACAATATTAGTGTAAATGAAATTTTTTCAATATTATCAGATATTTCTAAAAAAAAAATAGATTATTCTGATATTTATTTTCAGTCTAAAATGAATGAATCTTGGATTTTAGAAGATAAGATTATTAAAAATGGTTTTTATAGTTTTAATGAAGGGATTGGTTTACGTATTATTAAAGATGAAATGACTGGTTTTTCTTATACAGATCAAATTAATTTATTAGGTTTAAAAAAACTTTGTAAATCTATGAATAAAATATTTAATAAAAGTTCTTCTCATAAAAATAAAAATTTTATAAAAAATAATTATAAATCTTTTTATGACTTAGAAAATCCCTTAGATACTTTTAGTAATAAAGAAAAAATAGATATATTACATCAAGTAAATAATTTTGCAAAAAATTATGATTCTAGAATATCTAAAGTTAGTGCTTGTTTATCTGGTTCTTATGAATATGTTTTAGTTGCTTCTACTGATGGTGTTTTATCTGCAGATATTCGACCATTAGTTTCTTTAAGAGTTAGTGTATTATCAGAGGATCAAGGAAAACGAGAAATTGGTTCAAATAGTGGAGGGATTCGAGGAACATATAATTATTTTTTTGAAGAAAATAAAAATAAAGTATCTTATTTAAGAAAATTGTCAGAAGAAGCAGCTAGGATTTCTATTCTAAATTTATCTTCTAAACAAGCTCCATCTGGAATGTTTCCTGTAGTTTTAGGGTCAGGATTTCCTGGGGTTTTGTTACATGAAGCTGTAGGACATGGATTAGAAGGTGATTTTAATAGAAAAAATTTATCTGTTTATAGTAATAAAATAAATAAAAAAATTGCATCTAATTTATGTACTGTAGTAGATGATGGTACTAAAAAAAATTTTAGAGGATCGATATCTATTGATGATGAAGGAACTCCTGGACAATATAATATTTTAATAAAAAAAGGAATTTTAAAAAAATATTTACAGGATAAATTTAATGCAAAATTAACTAATACTATTTCTACTGGAAATGGTAGAAGAGAATCTTATGCTTCTCTTCCTATGCCTAGAATGACAAATACTTACATGTTACCTGGAAAATCAACAGTAGAAGAAATTTTAGATAGTATAGAATATGGAATATATGCTGTTAACTTTACTGGAGGTCAAGTAGATATTACTTCTGGAGAATTTGTTTTTTCTACTTCTGAAGCTTATTTAATTAAAAATGGGAAAATTATATATCCTATTAAAGATGTAACTTTAATTGGATCTGGAAAAGAAATTATGAATAAAATTTCTATGGTAGGAAATGATTTATTTATAGAAAATGGAACTGGAACATGTGTTAAAAATGGTCAAGAAGTTCCAGTTTGTGTAGGGCAACCAACAATAAAGATAGATAAATTGACTGTTGGAGGAACAAAATAATTTTTTATGTATTTTTATATAAAAAAATAATTTCATAATAATATATGCAGTCACACTTGATGTTATGACTGCTTTTTTATAAAAAAATTTGTAATATTTAAATAAAAATATATTTTTTATTAAATTTTTTCTTTAATTCTTGCAGATTTTCCAAATCTTTTACGTAAATAATATAATTTTGATTTTCTTACATTTCCTTTTCTTTTTATAAAAATGTTTTCAATATTACAAGAGTGAGTTTGAAATACTCTTTCTACTCCTTCTCCATTAGAAATTTTTCTTACACAAAAAGAAGATTGTAAAAATCTATTTTTAATGGCTATAACTACACCTTCAAATGATTGTAAACGTTTTTTTTTTCCTTCAATAACCCAAACTTGGACTTCTATTGTATCTCCGGAATTAAATTTTGGTATATTTGATTTTATTTGTTTTTGTTCTATTTTTTGTATAATATTATTCATAATTTTTCTTTTTTTTTTAAAGTTTTTTTATATTTTTTTTGTATTTTATTAAGAATTTTTTTTTCTTTATTATTTAAATATTTTTTTTTTAATAAATTAGGTTTTTTAAAAAAAGTGTTTTTAATGGATTCTTTTAATCTCCATAATTTAATTTTTTTATGATGTCCTGATAAAAGAATTTTAGGAACTTTCATATTTTCTACTATTTTTGGTCGGGTATAATGAGGATAATCTAATAACATATTAGAAAAAGAATCTTGATGTTGAGATTTTTTTTTTTTTATTACACCTGGAAGAAATCTGCATATTCCATCTATTAATACCATAGCAGCTAATTCTCCTCCAGTTAATATGTAATCTCCAATAGATATTTCTTCATCAACATATTTTTTTATAAATCTTTGATCAATTCCTTGATACCTTCCACAAATTAATATAATAAATTTTTTTTTAGCTAATTTTTTTAATTTTGAATTAGATATTTTTTTTCCTTGAGGGGATAAATAAATTATTTTATATTTATTATTTTTTTGTGCTTTTACTATAGCCTTTTTTAAAGGATAAAAATTCATTATCATTCCAGGACCTCCTCCATAAGGTCTATCATCTACACTTTTGTTTTTTTTATCACTAAAATATCTAATATTTAAAAAACTTAATTTTATTATTTTTTTTTTATGGATTTTGAAAGAATTCCATAATTTATAATTGAATGAAACATTTCAGGAAATATTGTTAGTATTTTAAAATTTATCAAAAAATTTTATCCTTTCCAGTTAACTATAATTTTTTTTTTATTTAAACATATTTTTTTAATAACTTTATGTTCTATAAATGGAATTAATGTTTCTAAAATTTTATTTTTTTCATTTTTTAAAGAAATTTTTAAGATATCATTTGAAGGAGTACATATTATTTCTCTTACTTTACCTAAAAATTTTTTATTTATATTAAAAACTTTAGAATTAATAATTTCATGCCAATAATATTCGTTTTTTACTTTTTTTAATTGTTTGGAATAAATAAATATTTCTTTATTTTTTAAAATATTTGCATCGTTTCTATTATTTTTATTTTTTATTTTTATTAAAAAATAATTTTTATAATTTTTCCAGTATTTTATTTTTAGATTTTTTATTTTTTTTTTATTTTTATATAATAATGGTTTATATTGAAAAATTTTTTCTTTTTTTTCAGTAAACGAAAACATTTTCATCCAACCTAATATTCCATATAAATTAAATATTTTTCCTATTATTATTATTTTATTTTTTTTTAAATTCATGAATTATTACTTATTTTTTTTTATTAGACTTTGTATTCTGTTTGAAATTTTTGCTCCTACAGAAGTCCAATATTTTACTTTATCAATATTTATTGAAAAAGATTTTTCTTTTTTATGATATATTGGATTAAAAAATCCGATTTTTTCAATAAATTTACCATTTCTTGCTGATCTACTATCAGTTACAACAATTTTATAAAACGGTTTTTTTTTAGATCCATGTCTAGAAAGTCGTATTTTTACCATTTTAAATTTTTCCTTGATATTTTATTTTAATTTAATTTTTTTTTATAAAATCATATTTTTTATATTTTGTAGAAGTTTTATAATTCCTACATTTTTTATTTTTTTCATCATTTTTTTCATTAATTTAAATTGTTTTAATAATGTATTAACATCTTGAATATTTGTTCCAGATCCTAAAGAAATTCTTTTTTTTCTTGAATATTTTATTATTTGAGGATTTTTTTTTTCTTGTACTGTCATAGATTTAATTATTGAATCTATTTTAATAAATATTGAATCGTTCATTTGAAATAAAATACTTTTTTGAAGATTATTATTTAAAGGTATTTTATTTAAAATTTTTTTTATTCCTCCTATTTTTTTCATTTGATAAATTTGTTTTAAAAAATCATTTAAATCAAATGTTTTACCTTGTTTTATTTTTTTGTTTAAATTATTTAAATATTTTTTATCAATATTTTTTTCTATTTTTTTTATTAATGAAAAAGAATTTTTCATTCCAAGAATTTGAGAAGCAATTTTTTTTGAATTAAATTTTTTTATATCATCAAATTTTTCTCCATTTCCAAGAAATGTAATGGGAATATTTGTAATATATTTAATTGATAATACAACTCCGCATCGGGTATTAGAATCTATTTTTGTTAAGAAAATTGATGTAATAGGAATTAATTTTTTAAATTTTTTAATAATATTTATTGAGTCTTGACCTATCATAGAATCAATTACAAATATTGTTTCTAAAGGATTTATTGAAATATGAATATTTTTAATTTCTTTCATTAATTTTTTATCAATATGCATTCTTCCTGCAGTATCTATAAATAAAACGTCATATTTTTTTATTTTAGCATAATCTATTGCTTGATGCGCTATATCAATTGGTTTTTGTGTATTGTTAGATTTAAAAAAATCTATTTTTATTTGAGAAGATATAATTTTTAATTGTTTAATCGCTGCTGTTCTATAAATATCTGTAGATACTACTAAAATTTTTTTTTTATAGTTATTTTTAAATAATTTAGAAAGTTTTCCTATACTAGTTGTTTTTCCTGATCCTTGAATTCCTATTATTAAAAAAATTGATAATTTATTTGGAATAAATTTTATTTTATAATTATTATTTCCAATTATTAAAATTAGTTCTTTTTGTACTATTTTTATAAATTCTTGACCTGGTGTTAAGTGTTTATTAATAGTATGTCCAATGCATTTTTTTTTAATTTTTTTTATAAATTTTTTAATAACTAATAAAGACACATCAGCTTCTAATAAAGCTATTCTTATTTCTCTTAAGGTTTGTTTAATATTGTCTTCAGTGATTCTTCCTTTATTAGATATTTTTTTTATAATTGTAGAAAAACATTTAGTTAAATTTTTAAACATTTTTTTTACTCAAAATTATTTTAAATAGAATTTATTTTTTTATGTAAATTTTTTTAAAATGAATAATTTTATTAATATATTTTTTATTTTTTAAATAATACATAAAATAATGTTTTATTATAAATATTATTAGATATGTTTTTTTTAATTATATATAAGTTATATAAAGAACTACATTTTTTATTTCCTATTGCTGCAATATTATTTCTTTTATTTTTAGAAACAATTTCCATTGCTTGAGAAGAGCTTTTTGTATATTTAATTTTCCAAAATGGATAATTTTTAATAAATAATTGACATTGTTTGATAGGTTGAGCATGACTATATATTATATTGATATTTTTTAATGATATTTTTTTTTTTGAAACTAAACAGTGTTTAATAGCAATTTTTATTTTTTCTAAAATATATATTTTATTTTTTTTAATTATATTATTTGTTTCTTTTATTATTCCAGAAATTTTATTTTTTATAGGTAAAATTGCATAAACATTTTTTTTATTTATTTTTTTTATAACTTCTTTAAAAGTTTTGCATGGTACTTCATGTAAGATTTTACATTTTTTTTTTGAATATTTTAAAGCCGCTAAATATGAATATGATCCTTTAGGTCCTAAAAAAGCTATTTTTATTTTTTTTTTTTTTCTATTTTTTTTTGTATTTTTCTAGAGTTTTTAATAATAATTTTAAAAATTTTAATTAGATATTTTTTTTTTAAATTATATTTTTTACTGTAATTAATTATTTTTTCAAAAATTTTTTTTTCTCTTTTAGTATCTTTTATTGGATAATTGATATTTATTTTTTCTTTAATGATTTTTTCAGAAATTAAATTTCTTTTATTTAAAAGGATTATAATTGATTTATTTATTTTATTTATTTTTTTTCTTAAAATTAACATTTTTTTTGTTATTTTCATTTTTTATTCCTTGTATTTTTAATTTTATTTAATAATTTTTAAAAATAAATTATTACAAAATAATAAGATTGTAATGTATTATACATGATATATTTATTTTTTATGTTTTTCATAGAGTATATTTTTTTATTTAAAGTAAAAAATTTTTATTGATATAATGAATTTTTAATTTTATTTTTTAAAAAATTTTATGAAAAATTTTTTAAAGTTTTTTTTTGAAAAATTTTATAAAATCAAAAATTATTAAACAGGTATAAATATGAATATAAAAAGTTTTTCAGTTTCTTCAAAAAATATAGTTAAAAATTGGTATTATATTGATGCTACAGGAAAGATATTAGGTCGTTTATCTAGTGTTATATCTCATTATTTAAGAGGAAAACATAAAGAAATATATACTCCACATATTGATGTTGGAGATTATATTATTGTACTTAATGCATCAAAAATTTCTGTAACAGGAAAAAAAATTAAACAAAAATTATATCATTGGCATACTGGACATATTGGTGGTTTAAAAACGATTAAATTTTCAGAAATGATTAAAAAAAATCCAGAAAAAATTATAGAAAAATCTGTTTATGGTATGCTTCCTAAAGGTCCGTTAGGAAGAAAAATATTTAAGAAATTAAAAGTTTATCGTGGTTCTGTACATAATCATTATTCACAAAAACCTATCTTACTTACAATTTAAAATTAGGATGTAAATATAAAAAATGACTATAGTTCAAAATTATGGAACAGGTCGAAGAAAATCTTCTTCTGCTCGTGTTTTTTTAAAAAACGGAAATGGAAAAATATTTATTAACAAAATTAAATTAGAAAAATATTTCAGTCGTAAAACAGCTTGTATGATTATTAAACAACCTTTACAATTAATAAATATGGATTCAAAATTTGATTTTTATATTACTGTTAAAGGTGGAGGAATATCTGGACAAGCAGGGGCAATTAGACAAGGAATTACAAGAGCTTTAATAAAATATGATAATACCTTATTAAAAGAATTAAGAAAATCTGGTTTTGTAACTAGAGACTCTCGTCAAGTAGAACGAAAAAAAGTTGGTTTTAGAAAGTCTAGACGTAAGCCGCAATTTTCAAAACGATAATTTTTAAAATATATATACAAGTTAAATAATCAAAATTTTATGTATTTATAGTTAATTTTTAACTTGTATAAATAAAATATATTTTAAATATATTATAAAAAAAGATATTATACTAATTTACTTAAATCCTTGCATAAATTGTTAATTCCATTTTTTGTAATAGATGATATTACATAATATTTTTTGATATTTTTTACTTTTTTTAAAATTTTTTTTATTTTTATTTTAATTTGATTTTTTTCTATTAAGTCTGATTTATTAAAAACTATCCATCTTTTTTTTTTATATAATGATTTATTATATAATTTTAATTCTTTTGTAATAATTAAGATATTTTTAACAATTTCTTTATATTTATTTAAAGATAAATCAATAATATGTAATAAAATTTTGCATTTTTCTAAATGTTTTAAAAATTTTAATCCTAATCCTGCTCCTTTTGATGCTCCTGAAATTATTCCTGGTATGTCTGCAATTACTATTTTTTTTTTTGATTTTGTAAAAAAAACTCCTAAACTTGGAATTAAAGTAGTAAATAAATAATTTCCAATTTTAGGTTTTGCAGAAGATATACTTTTTATAAAAGTAGATTTTCCTACATTAGGTAAACCTAAAACACCTACATCTGCAAGTAAAGATAGCTCTAATTTAATTGTTTTTTCTTGGCCTTTTTTTCCTAATGATCTTTTTCTTGGGGTTCTGTTTGTAGGTGATTTAAATCGATTATTTCCTAAACCATGCCATCCACCTTTTATTAAAAGGAATAATTCTTTATCATATTTAAATTCTTTAATAATTTCATTATTATAACAATTAATTATTTTTGTTCCAATAGGAACTGATAAAATTTTATCTTTTCCTTTTTTTCCAGATTTTTTTCTATTTTTTCCAGATTCTCCATTTTCTGCTTTTATTATTTTTTGAAACGTATAATCAATTAATGTATTTAAATTTTTATTAGATTGAAACCATATACTTCCTCCATCTCCTCCATCTCCTCCATCTGGTCCTCCTTTAGGAGCATTTTTTTCACGTCTAAAACTTATTATTCCGTCTCCTCCATTTCCAGATTTTATTTTAATAATTGCTTCATCAATAAATTTCATAGAATTATGCTCAAAAATATTTTTTTGTATTCAATATTAAACTTTTTTAAATAGAAGAATACAATTAATTAAAATATGTATTAAAATTATTTGAACTATTTAGGGATAATATTGATAATTTTTTTTTTATTTAAACCTCGTTTTTTAAATTCTACTATTCCATTAATTATAGAAAATATAGTATGATCTTTTCCACATTTTGTATTATTTCCTGGATGAAATTTTGTTCCTCGTTGTTTTATAATTATTGATCCAGATTTTACATATTCTCCTCCAAAACGCTTTATTCCTAATCTTTTAGAATGAGAATCTCTCCCATTTCTTGTAGAACCTCCTGCTTTTTTATGTGCCATTTTTAATATCCTTGTTTAATTTTTATTTGTTTAATTTTTATACTAGTATAATTTTGTCTATGACCTTGTTTTTTTTTATAATGTTTACGACGATTAAATTTTATAATATTAATTTTTTTTTCTCTTCCATGACTAAAAATTTTAGCTTTAATATAAGTGTTTTTTAAAATAGGTGTTCCAAAAAATATTTTCTTTTCTTTTTTTATTAATAAAACATTGTTAAATTTTATTGTTTTTCCAATATTATAATTAATTTTTTCTATTTTTAAAGTTTGACCTATTTTAACTTTGTATTGCTTACCTCCATTTACAAAAACTGCATACATAAAAAAATCTCCGTTTATAAAGAATTATAGTGAGAATATAATTAAAATTTTGTAAAATTTATTATTTTTTACTAATTTTTTAATATTTTTTATAGAAATAAAATTTTTTATTTTATTTTATTATATTTTAATTTTTTCCATTCTTTTAATGAATATGCTTTAATTGAAATTGCATGTATTTTTTTTTCTGTAATATATTTTAATAATGGTGAATATATTTTTTTTTGTTTTTGAATTTCATTCATTCCTAAAAATATTTTACCTACTGCTACTATTTTATAATAATTATTTTCTTTATTTACTTTAATGTAAAATAAATCTAATTTTTTTTTTAAAATTTTTTTAATTTTTTTTTTCATATTTTTTTTAATTTCAAAATTTAAAATTTATTTAAAATTGTTCAAATTATTTTTTTAAGAATTATTAATAATAATAATTTATTTTTTATATTTAATATAATTAATTTCATTAATATATCATGTATTATAATAAATTTATTATTTTTATTTATAAATTGATTTATAATGTTATAAATATTTTAATTTAATATAATTTGTTAATATTTTTTATTTTTAAAAAAATTATTAAATTTAAGTATTTTTTAAAAAACATTATCATTATTTATAAAAAATTAAGGTTTTGATGTGAATAATAAAATTCCAATGACTAAAAAAGGTAAAAAGAAGCTTCAAAAAGAATTAAATAATTTAAAGAATATTATTAGACCGCGTATTATTGCTTCTATTTCTGAAGCACGAGCTCATGGGGATTTAAAAGAAAACGCTGAATATCATGCAGCTAAAGAAGAACAAAGTTTTTGTGAAAGAAAAATACAAGAATTTGAATTTAAATTATCTAATTCTTATGTTGTAGATATAAAAAAAATGTCTATTCATAAAAAAATATTTTTTGGAGCTACAGTAAAAATTTTAAATATTAAATTAAATAAAATTTATACTTATCAAATTGTTGGAGATGATGAATCAGATTTTAAAAAAAATTTAATTTCTATTAATTCTCCAATGGCTAAGGGATTAATGAAAAAGAAAGTTAATGAAATAGCAAGAATTAAAACTCCTGTTGGTGCTGTTTCATATAAAATACTAAAAATAGTATATATATAATTTTTTATAAAAAATATTGATAAAAAATAAGTATTTTTTAGATATATTTTTTAAAAAAAATATTTTATAAATTCTTTTTTTAAAAAAAAATATGAAAAAAAAATCTAGTTCTAAATTATGGTTAAGAAATCATTTTCGAGATTTATATGTTAAAGAAGCGCATAAAAAAAATATACGTTCTCGTGCTTGGTTTAAAATAAAACAAATACATAAAAAATTTCATGTTTTTAAATTAGGAAATATAGTAGTAGATATAGGTTGTTTTCCAGGAAGTTGGTCTCAATATGCTATTAAACAAATTGGTTTGAAAGGAAAAATAGTATCATGTGATATTAAATATATGAAACCAATTTCAAAAGTTAAATTTATACAGGGAGATGTAAAAAATAATAAAACTATTTCATTAATTTTAAATTTTTTAAAAAATAAAAAAGTAAATGTAGTAATGTCTGATTTATCTCCAAAAACTACAGGATATCCTTTAATTGATGTTCATGAATCTATATGTTTAAGTAAAATTGTTTTTAATTTATCTATAAAAATTTTATCTAAAAATGGATTTTTTATTACTAAAGTGTTTCAAGGTGATGGGTTTGATTTATATATTAAATGTATTAAAAAGATTTTTTTTAAAGTACAAATTTATAAACCACATGCTTCTAAATTAAAATCTCGAGAAATTTTTATTATAGCAAAAAATATAAAAAAATAATTTATAGGTAACATTTTATTTTAGTCGATTGTTTAATTTAAATGAGGGTTTATCTTTTGAGAAGAATGGTGAAAAGAATAATACTTTGGTCAATTTTTATAATTGTTTTTATGTCTTTATTGCAAAATTTTTGTTCAAGTAATTTCAATCGTTATAAAATTGATTATTCAACTTTTTTATTGGAAGTAAATCAAAATAAAATACGTTCAGTAGTAATTGATGGACCAGAAATTAATATTGTTAAAAAAGATAATAGTCAATGTTTTACTTATCTTCCAATGCATGATTCAAAATTATTAAATCATCTTTTATTAAAAAATGTTAAAATTCAAGGAAAAAGTCCTGAAGAAATTAGTTTTTTATGGTCTATTTTTATATCTTGGTCTCCAATAATAATGTTAATTTTTACATGGATTTTTTTTATTAGACAATTTCAAATGGGAGGAGGAAAAGGAGCTCTTTCTTTTGGGAAAAGTAAAGCTAGAATTTTTAAAAAAAATGAAATTAAAACTACTTTTTTAGATGTTGCAGGATGTGATGAAGCGAAAGAAGATGTAAAGGAATTAGTTGATTATTTAAAAGAACCAAAAAAATTTCAAAAATTGGGAGGAACAGTTCCTAAAGGTTTATTAATGATTGGACAACCAGGAACTGGAAAAACTCTTTTAGCAAAAGCTATAGCTGGAGAAGCTAACGTTCCATTTTTTATTATTTCAGGATCAGATTTTGTTGAAATGTTTGTAGGAGTAGGTGCATCTAGAGTTAGAGATATGTTTGAAAGTGCGCGAAAATTAGCTCCTTGTATAATTTTTATTGATGAAATTGATGCTGTTGGAAGAAAAAGAGGTACTGGTTTAGGAGGTGGAAATGATGAAAGAGAACAAACTCTTAATCAAATATTAGTAGAAATGGATGGTTTTGATAAGAATGAAGGAGTTATTTTAATTGCTGCAACTAATCGTCCAGATGTTTTAGATTCTGCTTTACTTCGTCCTGGAAGATTTGATCGTCAAGTATTTGTTCCTTTACCAGATATTAAAGGAAGAGCTCAAATATTAAAAGTTCATTCAAAAAAAATTATTTTATCAGATGATTTTGATCCTATGATTATTGCTCGTGGAACTCCAGGTTTTTCTGGAGCAGATCTGTTTAATTTAGTTAATGAATCTGCTTTATTCGCTGCTCGAAATAATAATTCTTCAGTTTCTATGAAAGATTTTGAAAAAGCTAAAGATAAGATTATGATGGGTTCTGAAAGAAAAACTATGATGATTACAAATAAACAAAAAGAATATACTGCATATCATGAAGCAGGGCATGCTATTGTTGGAAAACTTGTTCCTGAGCATGATCCAGTACATAAAGTAACAATTATTCCTAGAGGAAATGCGTTAGGTTTAACTTTTTTTTTACCTAAGAAAGATCATTTAAGTATTAATAAGAGAAAAATAGAAGGCCAAATTTCTACATTATATGGAGGTAGAATAGCAGAAGAAATAATTTACGGAGAGGATTATATTTCTACAGGAGCTTCTAATGATATAAAAATTGCAACTAATTTAGCAAAAAATATGGTAGTTAAGTGGGGATTTTCAAAAAAATTAGGACCTTTATTATATACTGAAGAAGAAGAAGAATTTTTTTTAGGAAAAACAGTTTCAAAAAATAACAATTTTTCAAGTTATACTAAAAAAATTATTGATCAGGAAATAAAAAAAATTATTGATATAAATTATGCAAGAGCAAAAAAAATTTTAGAAAAAAATATAGATATTTTACATTCTATGAAAGATGCATTAATTAAATATGAAACAATTGATAGTAATAAAATTAATTCTTTAATGAATAGAACATTTGAAATTTTAGATAAATAATTTTTAAAAAAATAAATAAAATTTTTTTTATATTTTCTTTTTTTTAATATTTTACAAGAGTATTATAAGAATTTTTATATTAAAAAATTTTTTGTTTGTGTTATTTTAAATTTTTATATATAAACAATAATTTTTAAAAAGAATATTTTTATTAAAAATTTTTTAAATAAAATTCTGTTTAATATTTTATTTTTATATTAAAAATAATATAAAAGATAGGAATAATAAAATGAGAACATTTTTTTTATTAATATATTTATGTATTTCTTTAATGTTAATTTTTTTAATTTTATTAAAAAAAAGTCAAGGTTCTACTAATGTTAGTGTAACAAATATTAATAAAAATTTGTTTAATATTTCTACTCAAAGCGAATTTTTAAATCGATTAACTATTATATGTGCTTGTTTTTTTTTATTATTAAGTATATTACAATGTAATATTAATAATTATATTTTAAAATAAATTAATATAAATTTTAATTTTTTGTATTTTTTTAAAAAAATTACCGAGATGGTGAAAATGGTATACACGCTACTTTGAGGTGGTAGTACTTATGAATTTAAGTATACGGGTTCGAATCCCGTTCTCGGTATTTTGAATTTATTTTAATTTAAAAATTTATTTTTTAAAATAAGTTGTTATATAAATTTTATTAATAAAAAATAAAATATAATTTTTTATATTTTTTAATAAAAAACCCCGTTTATTCGGGGTTTTTTATTAAATTAGTAAATTTTATTTTATTTTTTTTAAATTATATTTTTAGTAGTTATATTAATTTTTTATATATAAAATTATAAAAAATATTTTACAGGA
Source organism: Buchnera aphidicola (Periphyllus testudinaceus) (assembly GCF_964059035.1). Taxonomy (NCBI): domain Bacteria; kingdom Pseudomonadati; phylum Pseudomonadota; class Gammaproteobacteria; order Enterobacterales; family Erwiniaceae; genus Buchnera; species Buchnera aphidicola. The sequence goes on along the minus strand of NZ_OZ060380.1, from coordinate 303,232 downwards.
ATTTAAATATGAAAAAAGATATATTAACAGTTATAGAATCTGTTTCGAATGAAAAATCCATTCCAAAAGAAATAATTTTTAAAGCTTTAGAGCAAGCATTATCAAGCGCTACTAAAAAAAAAATCAAGAAAGATATTTATGTAAAAGTTATTATTAATCCACAAAGTGGTGTATTTCAAACTTATCGTAGATGGTTAGTTGTAAAAGAAGTTTTGAATCCAACAAAAGAAATTACTTTATCTGCTGCTCAATATGAAGATAAAAATATAAAGTTAAACGATTATATCGAAGAAAAAATAAAATCTGTTAAATTTGATAGAATTACTACTCAAACTGCAAAACAAGTTATTATACAAAAAGTTAGAGAAGCTGAAAAAGAGATTATAGTAAACAATTTTAAAAAAAAACAAGGAGAAATACAAACTGGAATTGTTAAAAAAATAAATAGAGATTTTATTATTTTAGATTTAGGAAATAATGCAGAAGGTTTATTATTAAAAAAAGAAATGCTTCCTCGAGAAAATTTTAGAATAGGAGATCGTGTTAAAAGCATATTATATTGTGTAAAATTTGAAAAAAATAATTCTCAATTACTTTTAAGTCGCTCTAGATCAGAAATGTTAACTGAATTATTAAAAATTGAAGTACCTGAAATTGGTGAAGGTATTATTGAAATTAAAGAAATTGCTAGAGATCCTGGTTCTCGTTCAAAAATTGCAGTAAAAACTCATGATGAAAAAATTGATCCGGTAGGAGCATGTGTTGGAATGAGAGGTGCTAGAGTACAAGCAGTTTCGAATGAATTATTTGGTGAAAGAATTGATATTGTTTTATGGAATAAAAATCTTGAGAAATTTGTTATAAATTCTATGGCTCCAGCAGAAGTTTTAAAAATTATTGTAAATAAAAAAAAAAAATTTATAGATATTACTGTAGATTATAAAAATCTTGCTCAAGCTATTGGAAGAAATGGACAAAATGTAAAATTAGCTTCTATTTTAAGCAAATGGGAACTAAATGTAATGACAGAAGAAGAATTAAAAAATAAAAATAAAAAAATAAAAGAATTTGCTTATAAATTATTTAAAGAAAATTTTAAAATTAATAAAAAAGTTTTTAAAATGTTATTTAAAAAAAATATTACTTCTATTAAAGAATTATTTCTTTTATCAGATAAAAAACTTTTAAAAATATTAAATTTTAATGAAGTTTTATTTAAAAAAATTAAAAAAAATATTAAAAAATCACGATCTATGTTTTTATTAAACAAAAAAAAATCTAAGATAAGTTCAATTTTAAATGAAGAATTATTGAATTTAAATAGAATGAATGATTTCATTGCACTAGAATTATTTAAAAAAAAAATTTTTACTTTAGAAGATTTATCTAATCAAAGCATTGATGATTTAATAGATATTAAAGAATTAGACGAAAAAACTGCAGGAAAATTAATTATGTCTGCTAGAAATATATGTTGGTTTAAAAAATAAATATTTTTTTTTAATTAGTTTATATAATTTTTGTTTGGAAATAAAAAAAAATACATGTAAAATAAATATAATTATATAGTATAAAAATAAATAGTTATTGTGATTTAATAAAAATTATTTGTTATTTTAAATAATTAAATTTTTTAAAAAATATTATTTAAAAAAATATACTTTTCATACTTGAAACAAAAATAAGAGAAAAAATGAGAAAAAATGATTTTTTAAGAGAAAAAAAATTATATAGTAATAAAAAGAAAATAAAAAAAGATACATCTTTTTCTAAAAAAAGCTCTATTTTAAAAAATACTTTAGAAAATAAAAAAAAATTATTAAAACAAAAATTTGGAAAAAATAAATTTTTACAAAAAAAAAATAAAATTACTCAAGATAAAAATAAAAATTTAAATTTTAAAAAAACAGATTTAAAAAAAATAAATATACAAAAAAAATTTTTAAAAAATAAAAAATTTAAAAATTCAAAAAAAAATATTCAAAAAAAAAATAATAAATTTTCTCAACTAAAAAAAAGAAATAAAAATACAAAAAATTTTCGTCAAATAAAAAATAATTTTTTGAAGCAAAGTTTTAATAAACCAAAAGTTATTGTTAAAAAATTAATAACAATTTTTGATGAAGTAACAGTTTTTGAATTATCTAACAAAATGGGTATAAAAAGCGAAAAAGTAATTAAAAAAATGTTAAATTCAGGAATGTCTTTATCTAAATATCAAGTATTAGATTCAGATTTAGCTCAATTAGTTTCTGAAGAAATGGGTTTTAAGATATGTTTGATTCGTAAAAATGAATTAGAAAAAAATATTATGAAAAATAGAGATACAAAATTAAAAAAACATTTTTTAAGACCTCCTATTGTTGCCATTATGGGACATGTAGATCATGGAAAAACATCTCTTTTGGACTGTATTAGAAAAACTTCTGTAGCTTCTAAAGAAGAAGGAGGTATTACTCAAAGTTTAGGTGCGTATTATGTTAATATAAATGAAAAAAAAATTACTTTTCTTGATACTCCAGGACATTCAGCTTTTATTTCTATGAGAGAACGAGGTGCTCAAATAACTGATATTGTAGTTTTAATAATAGCTGCAGATGATGGAGTTATGCCTCAAACAATAGAAGCTATTAAACATGCTCAATTAGTTAAAGCTCCAATAATTGTAGCTATAAATAAAATTGATAAAAATAATATTAATATTAATAAAATTAAAGATGAATTAATGAAATATAATATTTTATCTGAAGAATTTGGAGGAGAAAATATTTTTGTTAATATTTCGGTTAAATTAAAAAAAGGAATACATGATCTATTAAAAAATATATTTCTTCAATCAGAAATTTTAGATTTATCTGTATCTTATGAAGGAATGGCTACTGGAGTAGTTTTAGAATCTTATTTAGATAAAGGAAAAGGTCCAGTTTCGAATATAATAATTAAAAAAGGGAAGTTAAAAAAAGGTGATATTGTTATATGTGGATTAGAATATGGAAAAATAAAATCTATTACAGATGAAAAAAAACATAATTTAATGCATGTAACTCCATCTATTCCAGTTGAAATTTTAGGATTATCAGGTTTACCTATATCTGGAGATATTTTAACAGTTGTTAAATATGAAAAACAAGCTCGAGCAGTATCTTTATATAGAAAAGAAAAACATAAAAGAAAAGATGTTTCTAAAAATAAAAAAATAAATTTAGATAATTTATTTAAAGAAATTAATAAA